>NZ_JBEXUE010000268.1:0-14031 GCF_040614275.1 Streptosporangium sp. NPDC006013 | reverse complement strand
AGCAGATCGCCGGGAGAACCGCCTGCCTGCGGTACGAGAACCCACATGGCCAGGTCACCGCCGGCGTACCGCAACTCCACGGCCTGCCAGCCGGGTGCCTGCGCAGCTCCTCGCGGTAGCGGGCGATGACCAGCAGCGCGTAGTCGGTGCCCGCGCCGATCACCAGGACCATGAGCAGCGAGACCGCCACGCTGCTGACCGTGATCGCGCCCGCGGCGGCGAGCAGGTAGTTCACCCCCATCGCGACGGCCAGCCCGGCCAGCACCGTTCCCAGCGGGAAGAGCCAGAGGACCGCGCTGCGGTAGGTGATCAGGAGCACCACCACGGCCACGCCCATCGCGGCCAGCAGCAGGTCGCTGTCCACCGTCGAGAACACGGCCAGCGCGTCGGCCTGGAATCCGACCATGCCGGTGATGTGCGCGGCCAGTCCCGCGGGGCGGCCCTCGTCCACGACCCGGCGGATCCGGTCGACGATCTCGGCGGTCTCCCTGCCGCCCTGGTCCCTGACGATCACCACGACCTGGACCGCCTCGCCGTCCCCGGACCGCTGCGTGGCGATCAACTTGATCGTCCTGGTCAGCCTGGGCGCCCGGAACTTCTGCTCGACCATCCGCAGTTGCGCGGGCAGCCGCCCTCGGGCGTCCCGGTACGGTGCGAGCTCCCTGTCGAACTCCGCACGCCCGAAGGTCCTGCCGCCGGTGGGGGTGGGTATCTCGGCCACCACCCCGGGGACCCCGGCCAGCGCCTTGACGTCCCTGGCGATCTCGGCGTCGTCGGCCTCGCCGAGACCGCCCGGCCGCTCGTAGACGATCGTCGCCGGGGAGAGGTTCTCCCCCTGCATGCCGAGGATGCGCCTGACCGCCTGCGCGGAGTCCGCGCCGGCGGGGAGGTATCCGGCGATGTCGTCCTGCTGCACCGACTCCAGCCGCCCGGCGAGGGAGGCGGCCACGACGACGACGCCCAGCCAGACGAGCAGCACCACCCACTTCGTGCGCCGCCCGCACAGCAGCCCGCACAGCAGCCCGGCCGGCGACGCCCCGTTCATCGGCCCGTGCTCAGCCGTCCCAGCAGGTGGTCGGCCATGGCCGCGACCGTCGGGTGCTCCCAGGCCATGGTCGGCTCGATCTCCAGCCCGTACTCGGCCTCGATGTCACCGCAGAGGCTGAGCGAGTAGACGGAGTCCATGCCGTACTGGGCGACCGGCACCAGCGGGTCGATCTCCTCCGGTGAGCGCATGACGTAGGAGGCCACCCGCGCCCCCAGCCAGCCACGGATGATGTCCAGGTCTGCGGCGATCCCGGCGTCGGCGGACATGTTCACACTCCTTCTGATCGGACGCGCGCGGCGACGGCCGCCGTGAGCTCGGCGTGGACGACGGGCAGCGATCCGTTCAGCAGCAGGTCACGGGTGCGTGAGCGCTGGATCTTGCCGCTGGTGGTCTTGCCCACTCCGCCGCGCCTGACCAGCACGACGCTCATCGACGGCAGCCCGAAGGAACGGGCGAGCTCGCCCTGCACGCCACGGGCCAGCTCTTCCGCGGGGGCGTCGAGGTCCCGCTCGCGAATCTCCTGGACGAGCACCACGTGCTCACCCTCGGCGCGTACCCCGAAGGCCGCCCCGGCCCCCAGCGACGGGTGCACCTGCCGGGCGGCCTCCTCCAGGTCCTGGGGATAGAGGTTGCGCCCGTTGACGATGACGACGTCCTTGATGCGGCCGGTGACGTACAGCTCGCCGTCCAGCAGGAAGCCCAGGTCCCCGGTCCGCAGGAACGGCCCCTCGCCCGTGGCGGTGTGTCCGCGGAAGGCGTCGCGGGTCGCCTCCTCACGCTGCCAGTACCCCCGCGCGACGCTCTCCCCGCGTACCCAGAGCTCTCCGACGCGCCCGTGCGGCAGCTCGGTTCCGGTGCCGGGATCGACGACGTGCACGGACATGCTGATCGGCCGCCCGCAACCGACCAGTTCCACGCCTTCTCCCGGGCTCTCCGCCGGAACCGCCTCGTGCCGCTCCAGCGCGGCGGCGTCGAACCCGCGGACCTTCGGCCCGTGCCCCAGCGGGGTGGCGGTGATCACCAGGGTCGCCTCGGCCATGCCGTACGCCGGGGCCCATGCCTTCTCGCTGAAGCCCGCGGCTCCGAAGCGGCGCACCATCGCGCGCAGCGTGCCGGTACGCACCGGCTCGGCCCCGTTGAGCGCGAAGCGCAGGCCGGACAGGTCGAGCCCGGCCACCTGGGCGTCGGTGACCCGGGCCGCGCACCACTCGTAGGCGAAGTTCGGCGCGACGGTGTATCCGGCCCGGTATCGGCTGATCATCTCCAGCCAGAGCGCGGGGCGCATGACGAAGGCGATCGGCGAGGCGAAGTAGAGGTCGCCGCCCGCGTAGATCGGCTGGAGCAGCATGCCGACCAGGCCCATGTCGTGGTAGTGCGGCAGCCAACCCACCCCGACGCCCACCTTGGGTGAGCCGATCGCCCGCCAGATCTCCCCCTCGTTGTGGAGCAGGTTGGCGTGGGTGATCATGACGCCTCTGGGCTCGCTGGTGGAACCGGAGGTGTACTGCATGTAGGCGAGGGTGCCGGGCCCCATCCGGGGCATCGTCCAGTCATCGGGGTCGGGGAGGTCGAGGGCGTCGGTGGCCACGCACTCGACGGTGCCGTCCAGGCCGACGTCGCGCAGCCAGGCATCGAGCATGTCCAGATTGGCCGAGTCGGTGAGCACCAGCCGCACGTCGGCGTCCTTGATGATCCCCTCGGCGCGTTCCAGCGCGCGGGGATCGGTCTGCGGCAGCGGCGAGGGCACCGCGACCACCCGGGAGTACAGGCAACCCAGGAATGCCGCCAGGAACTCCAGACCGGCCGGGTGGAGCAGCAGCACCGTCTGGTCCGCCATCCGCCGCCCCGCCAGCCAGGCGCCGATCGACCTGGCCCGCGCGTCCAGGTCGGCGAAGGTCAGCCGGTCCTGCTCGACGAGCTCGCCCCTGCGGTCCGCCACGAAGGTGTAGGACCGTTCGTGCCCGTGCCGGTCCACCTGCGCGCGCACCCACTGCACAAAGGACATCTGGTCATCTCCCATGATGGCAAGAGACCCCAACATAGGAGGAAAGATCAGCCGGTCCCAGGCCTGGGCCGCACAAGCTCTCACCCGGTTTTACGCCGAAAGTTAGTATCTTCCCCCCTCCCCGCCTCCGCCCCAGGAGCCCGTGTACGGGGGCACGCGCGGGGGCATGGACGGAGCTGCATCTTGCCGAGTTAGGCTCACCTTGCTTAATATATGAGCAGGTGTTCAGGTGTTGACAGAATGGATCTTACGATGGGTCACGGGCATGGCCACGGGCACCGCGCCGACGCCGACCGCCGCTACCTCGCAGCGGCGCTCGCCCTGCTGCTCGCCTTCATGGCGGTCGAGGTCGTCATCGGCATCGCCGCCAACTCCATCGCGCTGATCTCCGACGCCGGGCACATGCTCACCGACGCCGGCGCCATCGCGCTCGCGCTGGTGGCGATGAGGATGGCGGCCCGCCCGGCCCGCGGCGCCTACACCTTCGGCTGGAAGCGGGCCGAGATCCTCTCCGCGGCCGTCAACGGGCTGACGTTCGTGGCCCTCGTCGCCTACTTCGTCTACGAGAGCGTGCGGCGGCTCATCGAGCCGCCCGAGGTCGCCGGAGCCCTGGTCTTCGGCACCGCCCTGGCCGGGATCGCGGTCAACGCCGTCGCCGCGTGGCTCATCGCCAGGGCCGACCGGAGCAGCCTCAACGTGGAGGGCGCGTTCCAGCACATCCTCAACGACCTGTACGCGTTCGTGGCCACCGCGATCGCCGGCGCGGTCGTCTGGCTCACCGGCTGGGGCCGGGCCGACGCGATCGCCGCCCTGGTCGTCGCGGCCCTGATGGCCAAGGCGGCCTACGGCCTGCTGCGCGACGCCGGACGCATCCTGTTCGAGGCCGCGCCCGACGGGGTGAACCCGGCCGAGGTGAGCGCCGCGATCATCGCCCACGCGAGCGTGACGGGTGTCGAGGACCTGCACGTGTGGACGGTGACCAGCGGCTTCCCCGCGCTCTCCGCGCACGTGACCGTCATGCCCGGCGGCGACTGCCACCAGGTCCGCCGCGAGCTGGCCGAGCTGCTGCACCAGCGCTTCCACATCGACCACACCACACTGCAGGTCGACCACGTCCCCGGCACGGCATGCCGCATGATCACTGGCTGAGGCAGGCCTCGAAGACCGCGGTGAGCCGGGCGATCACCGCCTCACGGTCGGGAACGTCGCTCGACTCGGGGCCGTAGAGCTGGCGCATCGTGCCGTTCCCGGTGATGAGCGCGGTGGCGATCCTCGCCCGGAAGGCCGCGTCGGGGCCGGAGAGCCTTGCCGACAGGGGCTCCAGGATCGCCGAACTGACCCGGTCCCGGATGAGATCGTGGATCTCCGGGCAGTTGGACGACCGGATGAGCGCGGCCATCACCGGGCTCGCCTGGTCTGAGCGGAGCCGCTCGGCGATGTACTCGGCCAGGCGGCGCGGAAGCTCCTCCTCGGGGAAGTCCAGGACGCCGGGGAAGCGCCCCTGCATCGCGAGCACCTCGGCGAACAGCTCTCGCTTGCTGCCGAAGTAACGGTTGATCAGCGCTATGTTGGCGTCCGCCTCGGCGGCGATCATCCGCATCGTCACCTGGTCGTAGCCGAGGTCGGCGAACAACCGGCGGGCGGCGTCGAGGATGCGCCGCCTGGTGCCCTCTCTGTCGCGCTGCCGTGTCTCATCCACCTACGCAATCCTTCCAGATTTGACGAGTAAACAAGCGTCTACTAACTTAATATGTACTCTACATGCATTGGGGGACGGTTCATGCCGACCGAACAACAGATCCAGGCCGAGGCCGCACCGAGTTTCACCCACAGACAGGTGCTGGAGATCCTGGCCGGACTGATGCTCGCCATGCTGACGTCGATGATCTCGACGTCCGTGGTGGGAACCGCGTTGCCGACGATCGTCGGCACGCTCGGCGGCCAGGACCAGCTCGCATGGGTGGCCAGCGCGACCCTGCTGACCATGACCGCCTCCACCCCGATCTGGGGCAAGGTCTCCGACCTCTACGGCCGCAAGCTCATGTTCCAGGTCGCCCTGGTCGTCTTCGCGGTCTCCTCCGTCGCCGCCGGGTTCTCCCAGGACATGGGCCAGCTCATCGCCGCCAGAGCGGTGCAGGGCATCGGCGCCGGTGGTCTCGCCGCGCTCCCGCAGATCATCCTCGGCGACGTGGTGGAGCCCCGCGAGCGCGGCCGCTACTCCGGCTACATCGGCGCGGTCTTCGGCGTCTCGACGGTGGCCGGCCCGCTGCTCGGCGGGTTCATCGTGGACAACATGTCCTGGCGCTGGACGTTCTGGATCTGCGTGCCGCTGGCCGTGGTCGCGTTCGTCGTCATCCAGAAGGTGCTGAAGCTGCCCTTCACCCGCCGCGACACCAAGGTCGACTGGTGGGGTGCGACCTTCATCACCGGCGGCACCACCGCGCTGATGCTGCTGCTCTCCCTCGGCGGCAAGGAGTTCGACTGGAACTCCTCATGGACCTACGGCCTGGGCGCGCTCAGCCTGGTGATGTTCGGCCTGGCCGTCGTCGCCGAGCGCACGGCGGCCGACCCGATCCTGCCCCCGCACCTGTTCCGCAACCGCACCTTCGTGCTCACCTCCGTCGCCTCCCTGCTGGTCGGCGCGGCGATGTTCGGCGCGCTGATGTTCCTGCCCCAGTACCTGCAGATCGTCAAGGGTATGAGCCCCACCGGCTCCGGCCTGATGACCCTTCCCCTGGTGCTCGCCCTGCTCGTCTCCTCGATCGCGGTCGGCAGGTTCGTCAGCAGAACCGGCCGGTGGAAGATCTTCCCCGCAGTGGGCATGCTGCTGGTCGGGGTCGGCCTGTTCCTCCTGTCGCGCCTGCACGTCGACAGCTCGCTGCTGCTCGTCGGCGTCGACAACGCGGTGCTCGGCATCGGGCTCGGCGCCACCATGCAGATCCTGATCCTGGCCGCACAGAACGCGGTGTCCAGGGCGGACCTCGCCTCGACGACCTCCGGCGTGTCGTTCTTCCGCTCCCTGGGCAGCGCGGTGGGTGTCGCCGCCTTCGGCGCGATCCTGGCCAACCGCCTCACCGCGGAGCTGATCTCCCTGGCGAAGGCGGCGAAGCTGCCGCTGAGCGGCGGCACGGCCCCCAGCCTGGGCTCCCCCGAGGCCATCCACAAGCTCCCCGCACCGATCCTGGAGATCATCCTGGAGGCCTTCACCCGGGCGATGAGCGCGGTCTTCCTGGTCGGCGTCCCGATCGCCGTCCTCGCCGCGGTGACCGTCCTGATGATCAAGGAGATCCCGCTGCGCTCGGCCCGGTCCGCCGCCCCGCCCACCGCCGCCGATCCGACCACCCCGCCGGTCACCGTCGGCAGGTAGCGAACCTCCCCCCACACCGCCCGGGGCCGGCCCACTCTCCGCCGGTCCCGGGCTCCGGCGCACGGGAGGACGGGATGCGGTCCCGCCGCCCGGGAGTGACGGCGGTCAGAGTGTCCACTTCTGGTTGGCCCAGCCGTTGCAGTTCCACAGCTGCACCTTGGTCCCGTTCGAGCCGATGGTGCCCAGATCGGCGTCCAGGCAGCGCCCGTTGTACATGCTGTAGATCGTGTGGCTCGTCGCGTCGTAGATCCACTTCTGGTTGGCCCAGCCGTTGCAGTCCCAGAGCTGCACCTTGGTGCCGTTCGCGTTGATGGTTCCCAGGTCCGCGTCCAGGCAGCGCCCGTTCTCCTTGCTGTGGATCGTGTGGCTGGACACGTCATAACTCCAGGACTGGTTGTCCCAGCCATTGCATCCCCACAGCTGCACCTTGGTGCCGTTCGGGCCGATGGTGCCCAGATCGGCGTCCAGGCAGCGCCAGTTCTGGTGACTGCGGATGGGACCCCAGGCGGCGGACGCCGAACTCGATGCGGCCACCGCACCGGGGACGAACCCCGCGCAACCGAGTGCGACCGCCGCCGCCGACGCCAGCACCCTGAATCTCCGTCGCATCGTCGATGCTCTCCTTCCTGCGGGTTACGGAAGTGGAGAGCGACGTGCACCATCGGAAGACCCCCGCCCCCGATGACTACTCTCCGCAGCAGAACGTACACGCAGGGAGATCGGTTTCGGGGTGGCGACACGACCGGTCGGCGTTTCGCGGGACGCGGCCACCCGGGGCCTCCCCCTGGGGAGGCCACCGGGGAACTCAGCTGGAGGCCGTCGCGCGCTCGGCCGCGGTGATCGCGTTGCGGAACAGCATCGCGACGGTGGTGGGCCCGACCCCGCCGACCCTGGGGGTGATGGCCCCGGCCACCTGGGCGCAGGACTCGTCGACGTCGGGCAGCAGGCGCCTGCCCTCGTAGCGCACGCCGCCGCCGATGACGACGGCACCGGGCTTGACGTGCTCGGGCTGGACGATGCCCGGCACACCCGCGGCGGCGATGAGGATGTCGGCGCGGCGCGTGTAGCGGGGCCAGTCGCTCACCCCGGTGTGCACCACGGTGACGGCGGCGTTCGCCGTCGGGCGCTTCTGCGCGAGGAGGATCGACAGGGGCCGCCCGAGCGTGGCTCCGCGCCCGAGGATGACCACCTCCCGACCGGCGACCGGGATGTCGTAGTAGGCGAGCAGCGCCTCGATCCCCGCGGGCGTGCACGGCAGCGGACCGGGAAGCTCCAGCGCCAGCCGCCCGATGTTGAGCGGGTGCATGCCGTCGACGTCCTTGTCGGGATCCATGACCTGCAGGGCCCGGTCGTAGTCGAGGTGCCTGGGGACGGGGTGCTGCACGAGCAGCCCGTGCACCGCCGGGTCGTCGTTGAACGCGGTGATGACCGCGTGCAGGTCCGCCTGGGTGGCGCTCGCGGGCAGGTGCTCGTGCGGCGAGGCGAACCCGAGCTCGGCGGCCTGCCGCTGCTTGATCCGGATGTATCCGGCGCTGGCGTCGTCGTCGCCGACGAGAACCGTCGCCAGGCTGGGGGTGACGCCCTCGCGGGTCAGCGCGGCCGCCCGCGCGGCCACGTCGGCGAGGATGCTCTGCGCGACCGGGCCGCCGGGAAGCAGCCGGGCGGGCGGCGCGCTCTCGGGCTCCGAGCCGTCTGAGCCGTTTCGAACGGGCTGGGACATGCGTGTCCTCTCGGCGTGGGCGCCCAGGCGGTCGACTCCCACAACGAGCTCCCCGATGGTTGATGCCATCCCCTTGCCGCCAGTCGCGTCACTCCCAGGATGCCCGATCGGCATCCTCCAGGTCGAACCGCCCCACCCGTCAGGAGGGGGCGCCGAGCCGGGCCAGGCGGCTCACCGCCTCATCGATGACCTCGTCCCTCTTGCAGAAGGCGAAACGGACGAAGTGGCTTCCACGCTCGGGGCGGGCGTAGAAGACCTGGGTGGGAACGGCGACCACGCCCGCCAGGGACGGCAGCTCCCGGGCCAGGGCGAGGCCGTCGGTGAAGCCGAGGGGGCGGATGTCGGTCTGCACGAAGTAGGTGCCCGCGGGGCGGTAGACCTCGAAGCCCGCCGCGGCCAGCCCCGCCGCCAGCCGGTCGCGCTTGGACTCCAGATCGGCCCGGAGACGGGAGACCCAGTCCAGCTCGTGGCGGAGGCCGTGGGCGACGGCGAGCTGCCAGGGCGCGGCGGCGGTGAAGGTGAGGAACTGCTTGACGGTCTGCACGGCCCTGACCAGCTCGGCCGGGCCGCAGATCCAGCCGGTCTTCCAGCCGGTGACCGAGAAGGTCTTGCCGGCCGAGGAGATCATCACGGTCCGCTCCCGCATGCCGGGCAGGGTGGCCAGCGGGACGTGCTCGACGCCGTCGAAGGTGAGGTGCTCGTAGACCTCGTCGGTGACGGCGATCAGATCGCGCTCCTGGCAGAGCAGGGCGATCTCGTCCAGCTCGGCACGGGTGAGGACCGTGCCGGTGGGATTGTGCGGGGAGTTGACCAGGACGACGCGGGTGCGCGGGCCGACCGCGGCGCGCAGCTCGGCGGGGTCGAAGGTGAAGCGGCCCTCGACGGGGCGCAGGGTGACCGGGCGGAGCACCGCTCCGGCGAGGGCGACGGAGGCGGCGTAGGAGTCGTAGTACGGCTCGAAGGCGATCACCTCGTCGCCGGGCTCGCAGAGCGCCAGGATCGCCGCCGCGACGGCCTCGGTGGCGCCTACGGTGACGAGGATCTCGCCGTCGGGGTCGAAGGAGAGGCCGTAGTGGTCCTTGTGGTGCTCACAGACGGCCTGGCGCAGCTCGGGCACGCCCGGCCCCGGCGGGTACTGGTTGGCGCCCTCGCGGATCGCCGACACCGCACGCTCCAGCATCGCCGCGGGCCCGTCGATGTCGGGAAAACCCTGCCCCAGATTGATCGAACCCGTCCGCAGGGCCAGCGCCGACATCTCGGCGAAGATGGTCGTGCCGAACCCGCGCATCCGGGTCACCAGAGGATCGTCCACGCGTCCCAGCGTAATCGGCGCCCCGGATCACTCGTCCGCGACCGTGCGGGTACGGCGCCGGCGCGGATCAACCGATCACTTCACCTCGCATACCGCCGGAGTCGCCGGCGCGCGAGACCGGCACCGGCCACCTGGCGCTCCGCGGACGAGGGCCACCCGCCGCGCCACAGCTGTTACGGTCTTTCGTGGCGTGAGGAGGGGGCTTGACGGTGCTGGTCATCCATGGGGCCTGGGTCGGTGACAGGCTGGCACTGTGGGGGGAGGATGCGGCCGGTTCCGCCGGGAGCGCCTCTCGGGCGAAGGTCCGGCCGCATCCGTTCGCGGCCCCGGCGACGGGCCTGGCGGGCGGGGTGCCGCTCTGGGGAGAGATCGCGGCGGCGGCCGTGGGCAAGGCCGTCCCCGAAGAGCTCGTCCTGCTGCTGCCCGGCTCCGCGCGGAGCCCGCTGCCCTCCGCCGAGTCCGGGATCGAGATCGGCGCGCGGCAGCCGAAGATCGGCCGCTGGCGGGTGCCCGCCCTGCTGATCGGGCCGGGCGCGGCGCTGAGCCTGCTCGACGCCGTGGACGAGATGACCCGTCTCCCGGCGGAGACGTACGAACCCGACGAGTTCCCCGACGGAGAGGACCGGGCACCGGTCCCGGGCGCCTCCCTGCGCTATCTCGCCGTCGTCGCGGCGTACACCCGTGATCTGATCCGCCGGGGCCGGGTGCTGCCACAGCTCGTCGCCGAGGACGCGGGCTACGCGGCCCGGTGGCGGCCCGTGCTGACCGGTCCCTACGCGGCCCGCTTCCGTGAGCTGGCCGCCGCGATGCCGCCCGTCTGCCGGGCCGTCGTCGAGGAGCGGCCCTCGGCCCACGTGCTGATCGAGGCCGTGGCCTGCCTCACCGACGCCGCGGTACGGCGGGCGCTCCCCGACCGCCTGCTCGGCGGGCACCGGCCGGGACCGCGCGCTCCCCTCCCGGACCGCTGGATGGTCGCCCTCACCGGTGCGGACGCCGCGCTTCCCGGGCTGACCCGGACCTCGGCGGAGAAGCTGGCCGGGCCGCTCCGTGAGTGGTTCGACTCCGCGCACCGGCTCGACGGCCCGGTCAGGGTGTGCTTCCGGCTGACCGAGCCCGAGAGCGGCCCGGAGCCCGAGCCCGCCCGCGACCTCGTCGCGGAGTACGGCGGCCGTCCGGCGCCGCCACCCGACGGCTCCCGCTGGCGGCTGGAGTTCGCCCTCCAGTCCTCGGACGACCTGAGCCTCTACCTTCCCGCACCGCTCATCTGGGCCGGTGAGACCGCTCCCGGCCTGCCGGGACGTCCCGACGAGGCGCTGCTCGCCGGGCTCGGCCGGGCGGCACGCCTTTACCCCAGGGTGGGAGAGGCGCTGCGCGATCGCCGTCCTTCCGAGCTGGTCCTCGACACGGCCGGCGCGTTCGCGTTTCTCCGCCAGGCCGCACCGCTCCTGCAGGCCGCCGGATTCGGCGTGCAACTGCCCGCCTGGGCCGGCACTACGAGGCTCGGCCTCAAGCTCACCGCCCGCTCGCAGCCGACCGGTCCCGGCGCGGCGGCCGCCCAGGGTTTCGGGCTGCACCAGCTGGTGGACTTCCAGATGGACCTGGCGATCGGCGACGAGACGATCAGCGAGGAGGAACTGGCCGAGCTGGCCAGGCTCAAGGTGCCGCTGGTCCGGGTGCGGGGCCGCTGGGTCGAGCTGGACGACCGGCAGCTCACCGCCGCGCTCAGAGCCGTCGAGCGGCGCCGATCGGGTGAGATGACCGTCGGCGAGGTGATCCAGGAGGTCATCCACGGCGGCGACGAGGAACTGCCGGTCGTCGGGGTGGACGCCGACGGTCTCCTCGGCGACCTGCTGTCCGGCGAGGCCGACCGCCGCCTCGTACCGATCACGACTCCGGCCGACTTCCACGGCGTGCTCAGGCCGTACCAGGAGCGCGGGCTGTCCTGGCTCAGCTTCATGTCCGAGATCGGGCTCGGCGGCATCCTCGCCGACGACATGGGCCTGGGAAAGACCGCGCAGACCCTCTCCCTGCTGCTCAACGAGCGTGCGACGGGCGTGCGGCCGGGGCCGACCCTGCTGGTCTGCCCGATGTCGCTGCTCAGCAACTGGCAGAAGGAGGCCGCCAGGTTCGCCCCCTCGCTGGAGGTCTACCTGCACCACGGCACCACCAGGCTGCGCGGGGCGGAACTCGCCCAGCGGGTGGAGCGGGCGGACCTGGTCCTCACCACGTACGGCACCGCCCTGCGGGACCGTGAGACGCTGGCCGGCCTCTCCTGGGCCAGGGTCGTCTGCGACGAGGCGCAGGCCATCAAGAACAGCGCCGCCAGGCAGGCACAGGCCGTACGGGCGCTGCCGGCCGGGAGCAGGTTCGCGCTGACCGGCACACCGGTCGAGAACCACCTGGCCGAACTCTGGTCCCTGATGGAGTTCTGCAACCCCGGCCTGCTCGGTTCGGCCAGAGCGTTCCGAGAGCGCTACCAGGAGCCGATCGAGCGGGACGGCGACGCCACCGCGACCGCCGCGCTCCGGCGCGCCACCGGGCCGTTCGTGCTCCGGCGCCTCAAGACCGACAAGACCATCATCTCCGACCTGCCGGACAAGATGGAGATGAAGGTCTGGTGCACCCTCACCCCCGAACAGGCCACCCTCTACCAGGCGGTGGTCACCGACATGATGGACAGGATCGCCGGCAGCGAGGGCATCGAGCGGCGCGGCAACGTGCTCGCGACCATGCTGAAGCTCAAGCAGGTCTGCAACCATCCGGCGCACCTGCTCAAGGACAACTCGCGGCTGTCCGGCCGGTCGGGGAAGCTGGCCCGGCTGGAGGAACTGGCGGAGGAGATCGTCGGCGAGGGCGACAAGGCGCTGGTCTTCACCCAGTACGCCGAGTTCGGCACGCTGCTCCAGCCGTACCTCTCGGCGCACCTGGACCGCCCGGTGCTCTGGCTGCACGGCGGGCTGCCGAAGAGACAGCGGGACGCGCTGGTGGAGCGGTTCCAGGACGACGACGAACCGATGCTCTTCCTGCTCTCGCTCAAGGCGGCGGGCACCGGGCTCAACCTGACCGCGGCCAACCACGTCATCCACGTGGACCGGTGGTGGAATCCCGCCGTGGAGAACCAGGCGACCGACCGGGCGTTCCGGATCGGCCAGACCAGGAACGTGCAGGTCAGGAAGTTCATCTGCGTCGGCACCCTGGAGGAGAGAATCGACGAGATGATCGAGCGCAAGCAGGCGCTCGCCGAGAGCGTCGTCGGCACCGGCGAGGACTGGATCACCGGCCTGTCCACCGACCGGCTGCACGAGCTGTTCCGTCTCGGACCGGAGGCCGTCTCATGAGCGGGCGCGGCGCGTTTTCGGTACGGGGCCGCGAGGAGGCGTCATGAGCAGGAGTGGCTGGTTCGAGCCGTCCGTGCCGATCCGGGTCGAGGGCGGCATCCGGGTCCGCAGCAAGCGGGGCTCGATCGGCGAGCGGTGGTGGTCGCGCCGGTTCATCGACATCCTCGAAGACGTCTGCGACCCGGGCAGGCTCGGCCGGGGCCGCTCGTACGCCCGCTCCGGCCAGGTCCTCAACCTGGAGCTCGGGCCGGGGCTGGTCACGGCACGGGTCCAGGGGTCCAGGCCCACCCCGTACCTGGTCGAGATCCAGATCACCCCCTACCGGGCGAACCAGTGGCGTAAGCTCACCGACGCGCTGGCCGCCCAGGCCCTCTACCGGGCCAAGCTGCTGGCCGGCGAGATGCCGCCGGAGATCGAGGACGCCTTCCGCGCCTGCCGCCTGCCGCTCTTCCCCGACGCCGGCGACCTGGACATGACCTGCTCGTGTCCCGACTGGGGCTTCCCCTGCAAACACCTGTCCGCCGTGCTGTACGTGCTGGCCGAGAGGTTCGACGACGACCCGTTCCTGGTGCTGGCCTGGCGGGGCATCGCCAGGGACGCCCTGCTCGACGCCCTCCGCGAGGCGGGCGGCACCACCGCGCCCGGCTCCGGCTCCGGCTCCGGCGAGAACAGACCTGGACTGTTCGACGTGGACGACGCGCCGTTCACCGACCGGCTGACCGCCTTCTACGAGCCGAGCGTCTCCCCGGCCCGGCTCCGCGACCGTACCGGCCTCCCCGTCCCCCCACCCGACCTGCTACTGCGCACCCTCGACCCACCACAGATCAAGGCCCGGCACATCCCCATCCTGGACCTCCTCCGCCCCGCCTACCGGACCTTCGCCGACAGCGACGACACCTGACCCGGCGCCGGTCATCGGAGAACGGACGACCTCAACCGGTTCCACCGCCGCTGCTGGACGGGAGGATCCTGCGGCACTTTCCCCGAGGCGTGGACGGAGATCGGGCGCGCCCGGCCCCTCCCCGCCCAACGGGGCGCCACCGGCCGGCGACGGGGTAGGCCCGCCTCAAAGGGGCACGGCGAAGCTCCTGAGCACGTCGGCGATCTCATCGACCTCGGTGAGCTTGCCCGAGGCGACGGCGATGACCTCGACGGTCCGCGGCGTGTTCCGCAACGTCACCTTGATCATGTTGTCGTACTTGACGACGCCGAGGAACTTGAAGCGTTCCACCGAGGTGTAG
>NZ_JBEXUE010000267.1:0-14089 GCF_040614275.1 Streptosporangium sp. NPDC006013 | reverse complement strand
TGTTGTTTGTGGTGGGGGCGGTGGTCCCGCACCCCGGGGGGGGGACTGTAGGTCCGCGCCCAGCCGGTGATGTTCGCGTCGATCTGGTCGATGCGCCAGCCAGGGTGTCCCTGGTGGTCGTGGTCACCCAGGGCGGCCGGCCCGTTGAACTGCGACCCGACGAAATCCACCGTGTACCGGCCGGAGACCAGTCGCTGCCACAGGCCGATGCGGTATCCGCCCGGCACCTGCGTGCCCTCGGTGATCGAGTCGCCCAGCGGCATGACCCGCACTCCGCCATTGGACTCCGCGCCGGCGACGCTCGTTTGCGTCACCGCGCCCAGGGCGACCATGGTCACGGCCAGAAGCGCCGCGCTGAACCACCGTCTCCACCCACGCATGCTCAACCTCTTTCCGGCAGCTGAGAGCAGTTACTGCCGACAGCTCGTGTAGCGCTGACAGTCTGTATTCGGATCACTCGCCAACGGATGTCATGTGGTGGCGGGCTTGGCGGTCGGGCATGACGGCTCGGGCGCTTCGCAGGTGTCCCCGGTCATCTGAGGGCTTGCGAGGCTTGATGGATCAGGCTGATCTGAGCTTCCGCTGTGCGGGAAAGCCTCCTGTCAAGAGATCGGCGACCGTGCGGGGGAGGGAACCCGCGGATGTGGTGTCTGTCCGGGATTCACGGTCGCCGAGCGTGCCTTTTGGGGAGGCAGCGAGATGTGAGCGCTAACATCCTGCCTGCCGGTCGTGACTCCTTCTCCGTCGAACGGTTGTGGTGGTGGAGCGGAGCAAACACGAGGCAGGGAGAAGCTGTCAAGAATATGAAACATAGCGCGCCCGAAAGAAGGGAGGGGCAAGCTCGGCCCACCTGGTGTTTCACGGGTCACCGCATCAAGCTGGGCCCGTCGATGTGATGAAAATTTCACAAAAGACACTCGGCCCAGGTAGCGGAACCACAGCTTTCCAGAGACCGGGAGACGTTGGCGCAGCTGCAGGACATGGGTAGCAAGCAGTAAGACAGAACCTTTCTTGATGAGCTTGACGCATTTTGTAATAGTTTCCACACTGAGTCCCCGAGACGGCCCCATGCCAAGTCGGTGGTGGGGGCAGGGGCCGTCGACCACGACGCCCTGGTGGTGCGCGTTCCCTGATGACGGGACGCGGCGTCGATCCTGCGGGTTTCCCCTCGCGATTATCCGCTTCCGCGTTTCTGTGATGCAGTTATGGAGGCTCAGGCATGGACACAAATGCCATACCCCCGCCCGGCACCCGGCGACCTCTCGGCGGCCTCCGCCGAGCTCTGGTCGCCGGATGGTCCGCGACTTCAAGTCACGCGGCGTGCCCATCGACTGCGTCGGCCTGCAGTCACACTTCAACAGCAACAGCGCCTACAACAGCAACTACCGCACCACCATCCAGAGCTTCGCCGCCCTCGGCGTCGACGTGCAGATCACCGAGTTGGACATCCAGGGCGGCTCGGCCCAGACCTACGCCGCGGTGACCAACGACTGCCTGGCGGTGCCGCGCTGCACCGGCATCACCGTGTGGGGCGTCCGCGACAGCGACTCCTGGCTCGGCGCCAACACCACCCCCCTGCTCTTCGACGGCAACGGCAACAAGAAGGCCGCCTACACCTCGGTCCTGAACGCCCTCAACGCCGCGGACCCGAACCCCGACCCCACCCCCACCCCGACCTCGGGTGGCGGTACCGGGCAGATCAGGGGCGTGGCCTCCGGCCGCTGCGTGGACGTGCCCGGCTCCAGCACCACCGACGGCACCCAGCTGAACCTGTGGGACTGCCACACCAATCCCAACCAGCAGTGGACCTACACCGCCGCCGGTGAGTTCAGGGTCTACGGCAACAAGTGCCTGGACGCCGCCGGCACCGCCAACGGCGTCAAAGCCCAGATCTACACCTGCTGGGGCGGCGACAACCAGAAGTGGCGCATCAACACCGACGGCACCATCACCGCCATCGGCGCGAACAAGTGCCTGGACGTGCCCAACAGCGCCACGGCCAACGGCACCAGACTCGCCATCTGGTCATGCAACGGCGGAAGCAACCAACGCTGAATCCGAAGCTAACCCCATCGAGCGAACCCGCCCGAGACGGTCGGCGCCCTGGGCGGGTTCCTCACCCGGTCGATCGAAAGCAGGCCAGTGGGAAGCTCACCCGGACCGGCTCGACGCGGAGGGCCCGTCGAACCGTTTTCCCGGCGCTGGAGGTCTGGACGACGACCGCGTTCACAGAGCCGACCTCATCGGCGTCCCGGCATCGATTGCAGCTGATCCTCGTGAGTCCTCCAGGATGTCCTGCGTGAGGAGGGCCGGTGACGGTAACGCTCACATTCCTACGTCACACGGGCTGGACAGAGCGTCTGGGGCGGGACGCTCGCGCCAAGTGTCTTTGTTAGCGCTCACATAAGTTCGTCGGGACCTGTCCTCTGCCCGGGGGCTTGGTTGTAGGTGGTGCGGCAGAGTAGACACGAAGTGAGAAAGGCCTGTCAAGAATCGGGTAGGTCTTGCGTTCCTGGCACTTGTTCGGCGACCGGGTCTTATCTGCTTTCCCCCAAGGACGTTCGCTCTTCCCGAGAGCGCGGCGCGGTGAAACTTTCACCCGTCACCGTCCCGCGGCGGGCAGGCGGCCCCCGCCCCCCGGAGCGGAGCGGCCATCGGCGCACGTGGGGCTCATGCCGGCCACCGCGGGCGATCGGCACAACGGCGTCGGGCGCGTCCTGGCCGCGCCGTGCCCGCGCAACCTGCTCGCGGGGAATCAATCGGTCGGCGAGAAGATGCGCTGCTGGATCTCCCTACGGTAGTCGTCCAGCGTGTTGTCGATGTGTGTCGCCGCAGCCTGGGCCGCCGCTTCCGGGTCGCCGACACGGATGGCCTGGTAGATGGCCTCGTGTTCCTCAACGGCCTTGGCCGCGTGCCCGCCCACCGAGCCGCGCAGTCCGATGAGGTTGGACTGGGCCTGCAGCCGGCGGGCCTCTCGCACCGCTATCTGGAGGAACATGTTGTGCGAGGCTGTCGCGATGGCGGTGTGGAAGGCATCGTCACCCTCGTTGAACAGGTCCTCGCGTCCGTTGTCGAATCCGTAGCGGCACACCCCGGCCGACTTCTCGATGTCTCCCAGCTCCGCCGGGGTGGCGCGGCGGGCGGCCAGCCGGCTGGTCTCCATCTCCTGGGCCCGGCGGAACTCGAACAGCATGTAGATGTGGTCCAGGTCGGTGGGCAGGAAGAAGGACGCCCATCGTCCGGTGCCGAGCATCCCCTCGTCGTCGGCCACGTAAAGGCCGCGCCCCTTCTGTGCGCGTACCCTGCCAAGCGCAGAGAGTATCTTCACCGCCTCGCGCACCACGGTCCGGCTCGTGCCCAGTTGCTGGGCCAACTCGTTCTCGGTGGGCATGCGGTCACCCGGCCGCAGGCGCAGCTTAGTGATCAACTCCAGCACCTGCTCCGCGGCCACCTCGTAGCCCGGCCGGTATGCGCCTTCCGCGCGCGGATTATCGATCACGCTACCCGCCCTCTCCCTGCCACCACCTCCTCAAGGGTACGACCAACTGAGGCCCGGATCAGCATCAATCCCTCTCAACCTACCCGAAATTAAGTGCTACACATCCGGCCCGCCATCGAATCCACAGAGAGGCAAAAGGAAAGAGTAAGCCATCTACCTGCGCTTATTCTCGAAAGAGCTCCAACTCTGACAAAGGCATCCCTGTGAGGAGCCAGAAATAAGTGGGCTTAAGGTCTTGACGCGACTCAGCGTGAGGAACGTAATTAGTAGCTAAGTCTCCGGGACGACTCCTGTTGGGGGGCTCCCCTTGGCCGGACCGCATCTGGCGTGGAGGGGAAGCCCACCGGAGGTAAGGACGGACATCGTCGTCCACGACGGCAACGCGAACGGTTCCAACCACCTCGGACCAGGGCGCGGTTGTTCGGCGACACCTGCAAGAACCGGCCAGGCGTGCTGTTCGGCGCGGGCGAAAACAAAAACGGCATCGAGCCGCCACACCGGCCGGCTGGAACTCCTCACCCCCCACATGAAGGAGAAGCAAGTGGTCCGCCCACCAAGACATGTCGATATTCGAACCGCAGGGGAGGTCACGTGACGGTGAAGCGGAGATCCCTCTTCGGAGCGATCGCGGTCGCGACCCTCCTCGTCCTGTCCACGGCCCACGCGGCGCTGAGCAGCAGCTTCAGCGCTACCACGTCGTCGGCGGGGGCCCGCGCCCTCGCGCCGACCGCCGGGTGCGGCAAGGCACCGACGCTGAACAGCGGTACGCATTCGATCCAGAGCGGCGGCAAGACCCGCTCCTTCATCCTGAGAACCCCCGACAACTACAACAACAACACGCCCTACCGATTGATCTTCGGATTCCACTGGCGGGGCGGCACCGCCGGCGACGTCGACTCGGGCGGCACCAGCGGGTACCCGTGGTCCTTCTACGGCATGCGGCAGATGTCGAACAACAACGCGATCTTCGTCGCGCCCCAGGGCATCGGCAACGGCTGGGCCAACTCCGGCAACGAGGACGTGACCCTCGTCGACGACCTGATCAGGCGGATCGAGGCGGACCTGTGCGTCGACACCTCGCAGCGCTTCGCCATGGGCTTCAGCTACGGCGGCGGTATGAGCTACTCGCTCGCCTGCAGCCGGGCGACGGTCTTCCGTGCGGTCGCGGTCTACGCCGGCGCGCAGCTCAGCGGGTGCAACGACGGCTCCCAGCCCATCGCGTACATGGGACTGCACGGCATCGGGGACTCGGTGCTCAACATCTCCCAGGGACGGTCACTGCGTGACAGGTTCGTCAGGAACAACGGCTGCAACGCCCAGAACCCACCCGAGCCGGGTTCGGGCAGCAGGACGCACATCACCACCACCTACTCGGGGTGCCGGGCTGGCTATCCGGTCGTGTGGGCCGCCTTCGACAACGGTCACATGCCAGGTCCGGTGGACGGGACCTACGCCGAGAGCGGCATCACGACCTGGACCAAGGGAGAGGTGTGGAGGTTCTTCTCCCAGTTCGGGACCACCCAGCCACCCGACCCCACTCCGACGCCGACGCCGACGGTGACCCCGACGCCGGGAACGGGTGCGATCCGGGGCGTGGGATCGGGCCGGTGCCTCGACGTGAGCGGCGTCTCGCAGGCCAACGGCGCCCAGGTGCAGATCTGGGACTGCAACGGCCAGAACAACCAGCAGTGGACATCGACCGGCGCGAATGAGCTGCGGGTCTACGGCAACAAGTGCCTGGACGTGAGCAACCAGGGCACCACCGACGGCGCCCAGGTACAGATCTGGGACTGCAACGGCCAGAACAACCAGAAGTGGAGATTCAACTCCGACGGCACCATCACCGCCCTCGGCGCGAACAAGTGCCTCGACGTGCCAAACAGCGCCACCGCCAACGGCGTCAAGCTCGCCATCTGGTCCTGCAACGGCGGAGGCAACCAGCGCTGGACCCGAACCTGACCCCCCTCCTTGACATTCCAGGACACCTCCAGGATCCTTCGCCGGGGCGAGCGACCGCCCCGGCGAGGGATCCCCTCCCATGGCAGGGCCACTCTCGCGCGCCTGCCCGCCCCGGGAGATCGGCACGCCATCCGCACCCGGACGGCCGCGCCCCGGACGTGCCGCCCGGACCGTGAGCGCGCCGCGCGCCCGGCGCGACGGTGACACGAGGACCGGAGCGGCACCCGCCGGACCAGCTCCGACGGGACGTTTCGCCGACCGCTTCCCCACCCCCCACACAAGGAAGTCCCATGTTCGCATTCTCGTACCCCCCGATGCGGAGGCTGGTGTCAGCCGGAGCCGCCGCGATTGGGTTGACCGCCGCGGCCGCTCTGGTGGCGCCGGTCTCCCCGGCCCTGGCGGCCACCACGACCCTGTACGCCTCCCCTTCCGGTACCGGCACCGGTTGCTCCGCCGCCCAGCCGTGCTCGTTGCCGGCCGCGCAGACCGCGGTGCGGGCGCTCACCGGCGCGATGTCCGGTGACATCGTCGTGGAGCTGGCCGACGGGGCGTACCGGCTCTCCGCGCCGCTACGGCTGACCGCCGCCGACTCCGGCAACAACGGCTACACCGTCAAATGGCAGGCCGCCGCGGGCGCCCGTCCCGTCGTCAGCGGCGCCAAGGCGGTCACCGGCTGGTCGCTCGCCGACTCCGGGAAGAACATCTGGCGGGCCAACGTCGGCGCCGGGACCGACACCCGGCAGCTCTACGTCAACGGCGCGATCGCCACGCGTGCGCGTACCACCGTGAACCGGTCGGACTTCACCGCGAACAGCAGTGGCCTCGCCTTCACCAACGGGGCCCTGAGCTATCTGAACAACCTCGCCAACAAGAGTCGGATCCAGATGGAGAGCGTCGGCTCGTTCACGGACCGGTACGTGACGGTACAGAACATCAGTGGGAACCTCATCACGATGCAGCAGCCCGGCTGGAGCAACAACAACTTCGGGTACGACACCTTCACCAGCCCGCACCGGGCGGGCCCGCTCTACCTGACCAACGCGTACGAGTTCCTCGACTCGCCGGGCGAGTGGTACATCGACCCCGGGACCGGCGCGCTCTCCTACATCCCGCTCTCCGGGCAGAACATGAGCGACATCAGCGTGGAGCTGCCGGTGCTGCAGTCCCTGGTGAACGTCGGGGGCACCTACGACGCACCCGCGCACCACATCGCGTTCACCGGAATCACGTTCACCGGCACGACCTGGACGGGGCCCAGCGGCAACCAGGGCTACGTGGACCAGCAGACCGGCTCCTACATCGCGGGCAACTGGAGCTGGCCCGCCTTCACCTCGTGCCACAACGGCTGCCCGCAGTTCGAGGCCGCCCGGCCGAACTGGTACCAGATGCCCGCCGCCGTGCAGGTGTCCGCCGCCAACAACATCACCTTCAGCGACTCGCAGTTCGTCAACCTGGGTCAGACGGCGGTGGGCATCGGCAACGACGCCAACGGTCACGCCAGCGGTGTCGGCCTGGGCGCGAGCAACATCACCGTCACCCGCTCCGAGATCGCCCGTAACTCGGCCGGCGGCATCGTAGTCGGCGGCGTGCGCGCCGACGCGCACCACCCCGGCGACCAGCGGATGGTCAACCGGAACATCACCATCAGCAACAACCGCCTGCACGACCTCGGTGTGGAGTACCGGGGCATCGTCTCGGTCCTGACCACCTACGTCAGCACCGCCACCATCTCCAACAACGAGGTCTACAACATGCCGTACACCGGCATGTCGATCGGGTACGGCTGGGGGGCGAACGACGCCGGCGGCAGTGAGCACTACGCCGGCCGCGGCCTGTACAACTACCAGCCGCGGTACACCACGCCCACCACCGCGTCCAACAACCGGCTCACCGGCAACTACGTGCACGACGTCATGCAGCAGATGAACGACGGCGGATGCATCTACACGCTGTCGGCGAACCCGAGCGGACTGATCAGCGACAACTACTGCCTGCGGACCAACGGCTACTTCGGCATCTACTTCGACGAGGGCTCCCGGTACTACACCGCCCGCAACAACGTCTTCTCCTCCACCGGCACCTGGGCCACCGCCAACTACTGGTTCGCCGAGAACATGGGGAACTTCACCGTCACCGGCAACTGGTCGACCAACGGCAACACCAACGTGACCAACGGCGACCGCGGCAACGTCGTCAACGGCAACGTCACGGTCACCAACGGCAACTGGCCCTCGGGCGCCCAGGCCGTGATGGCGTCCGCCGGGCCCCAGGGGGGCGGCAGCCAGCAGAACGTGCAGGTCGTCGGGGCCCAGTCGAACCGCTGCGTCGACGTCGGCAACGGCAGCACCGCCAACGGAGCCCAGGCGCAGCTCTGGGACTGCGGCACCGGCACCAACCAGCGGTGGACCCACACCTCGGGCAGGCAGCTGACGGTGTACGGGAACAAGTGCCTGGACGCCTACGGCCAGGGGACCGCCAACGGCACCCAGGTGGTGATCTGGGACTGCAACGGGCAGGCGAACCAGCAGTGGAACGTCAACGCCAACGGCACCATCACGGGGGCACAGTCGGGGCTGTGCCTGGACGTGCCCAACAGCGCCACCGCCAACGGCACCAAGCTCAACCTCTGGGCCTGCAACGGCGGTGCCAACCAGCGCTGGAGCCTGCGTAGCTGAGCCGGCCATCTCATGCCTTCGCCGGGGCGGTCCACCGTCCCGGCGAAGGCCATCGCCCAGACGCTCCGGCGACGGAAGGGAAGGCCGGGGCGGGCGTGGGCGGCCCCGGACGAACCTACTGGTCCGGGGCCGTCCGGGACGTCGTCGCTGGAACGCGGTGTCGGGCATCCCCGTTCCGTCGACACCACCGACACGAAGGAGAACGCCGCATGAGCACGCCAGGCGACATCGACGACCTCCTGCGGCACCTGGAACGTGAAGGCCTCGTCCTACGTCTCGGCATCGGTGACGCCACCGTGTGGTTCGCCGCCGAATTCCGCGAGCACATGATCGCCGAACGGCTGGCGATGCTGCCCGACGAGCCTCTGGTGAGCGTCGCCATGGCCGCCGCGGTGCTCAACGTTCCGCACTCCCACGTCATCGCCGAAGTTCACGCCGCCACCCTGGCCGGCCACGACAGCGGCCGGCAGGTCCAGGTGCGGCGCGAGGCCCTGGTACGGCGCATCACCACCCTGGGCCTGCCCCCTCCGGCTTCCTCCACCGAACCCTCGAAGCTCCCCGACTGCCCTGCGCGGGGGAACGCGCCTCCATAGCCGCCGGACGCCGCGTCCTGGTCGAGCGAGGTCGGCGCTCAACGCTCCAGGCGCACGGGGTCGCCCGGCCCGCCGCGACGGACGAGCCAGGCGTCGGTGATGTGATCGAACGTCGCCTCGGCGGCGCCGCCGGGGTCGTGGGCGGCGATGCGCTCGTAAATGCGGCGATGGCCGAGGTTGGATGCCACGCACAGGGCCCGCTGGGGCTGGCCCATGTAGCGGGCGGTGTTGATGACCTGGCTCTCCAGGGCCCGTACCACGCCACGGGCGATACGGTTCCCGGACGCCTGCATGATCGTGTCGTGGAAGGCGCGGTCGTGCTCGGCGTACGTGACATGGTCGTCCACGAGCTCGTCCATCCGATCCACCAGCGCACGTAGCCGGTCGATGGTGTCCTGATCCGCGAGGCGAGCGGCGAGGTTCGCCATGTCGGACTCCAGCACGCGCCGTGTGACGACGAGGTCGTCAAGGATCGCCAGGTTCTCGTCCTCGGCGATGGTCGCCGCGAGGACGAGCTCGTCGAGCATGTCCCACATCGTCGGCGGAGTGACTATGGTGCCGCTGCCCTGGCGGACCTGCACCAGCCCCTTCTCCTGAAGGATCTTCACCGCTTCGCGGATGACGGTCCGGCTCACCGAGAAGGCATCGCAAAGCGCGGGTTCGGCGGGCAACGGCGTACCCGAGGGGTGCACTCCCCGAACGATGCGCTCCACCAGCTCCGCCGTCACCGCCCTGGCGAGGTTGGCCGGCCGTCGCACCCACGCCGGCGGGGACGCGACGCTCGGGGGCGACTCCTGCGATGTCGTCATATCTCCTCCGGTGCCGCGGGCGGCGCCACATTTCGACGTCAGTATATGCCACGCGTATTGACGTCAGACGTCATACGAATTACGTTTCGCCTCAAACAGCGGCCGGGCCGGCCGGCCGTCCTCTGGAGAGTGAACAGCAATGAAGCAGCGAACACTGTGGTCGGCCATCCTGGTTGCGGGGCTGGCCTTGGCCGGCTGCGGAAGCGCCACCCGACCCGCGTCGTCGCCGAGCGATTCCGGCAAGGTCACGAAGCTCGTGGTCTGGGACTGGAAATCCGGTGACGCGGCCGCGGCATCATACGTCCAGAAGGCGAAGGACGACTTCGCCAAGAAGCATCCCGGCGTCACGGTCGAATTCGTGGCCCAGCCGTTCGACCAGTACTACACCCTGCTGGGCGCGGCCATCCAGGCCGGCACGGGGCCCGATGTCATGCTCTTCAACGGAGGCGGCCAGATCCGCGACCGCGTGGACGCGCTCCTTCCGCTCGACCAGTACGTGGCCGAGGACAAACAGCGCCTGGCGGGCTGGGACGCGTTCGGCAAGGACAGCAAGATCTACGCCGCGCCGGTGACGTTGCAGGGCCATCCGATCTACTACAACAAGACGCTGTACGAGAAGGCGGGACTCGACCCGGCGAGCCCCGCCACCACCTGGGACAAGTTCCTCGACGACTGCGCCACCATCAAGAAGGCGACCGGAGCCAGGTGCTTCGCGCTCGGCAACAAGGAGGGCGCCGGCATCCAGTTCTTCATGTCGGGCCTCGGCTCGGGCATCCTGACGGCACAGGAGTACGACGACTGGATCGCCGGGAAGCGCGTCTGGGACTCTCCCAACGTGAAGCAGATCTTCAAGCTGTGGAAGGACGCCGGCGACGCGGGGCTGAACAACGACGGGGCCAACTCGACCGCGATGTTCAACGACGCCTTCACGGTCTTCAACTCCGGTAAGGCCGCCCACATCATCGGGCTGATGTCGGACATCGGGCACTGGAAGGACTTCAGCGAGTTCCTGGGAGCCGACAAACTCGGCGTCATGCCGGCTCCGGTCGTCACCACCGGGGTGACCCCGAGCCTCGCCTACGACGGTGGCATCGGCTACGGGGTCGCGAAGTGGGCGAAGGACCCCAAGCTCGCCGCCGACCTGGTGCGGTCACTGACCACGACAGACGCCCTCACCTCCTTCTACTCCGACGCCGGCGCGATCGCGTCCGACACCACGATCGACGTCTCGCAGGCCCCCGCCGCCGTCGGCACGCTCGTGTCCGAGCTCAAGAACGGCAAGCCCGCACTACATGTCGCGTTGTCCTCCAAGACCCTGGACCTGATGGGAAGGCTTTCCCAGCAGCTCCTGAGCGGATCGGCGACCGTCGACGAGGTAGTGGAGCAGCTGGCCGCCTCGGATCGGGCGAGCTGATCTCGTGCCGGTCCGAGATTCGTCACCGTCTGCCCGCCCGGTCGATTCCGGGCGGGCGGTCGGAGGGGGAACAGGGCAGCGGGCACGCCGCGAGGACACCGGGACCGCTTCCCGGCGGCCCTCCCGCTCGTTGCGTTCCGAGCGCCTCGCGCCTTACGTTCTGGTGGCTCCGGCCCTGCTGATCATCGTGGCTCTGCGGCTGTGGCCGCTGCTGCTCGGCGTCAACTTCTCCTTCACGGGCGACGGTGAGCGCAACGGGACGATGGTCGGCCTCGACAACTACCTGGAGATGTTCCAGGACGCGACGTTCCAGAGCGCGCTGCGCAACGTCGGGCTGCTGGTGCTGCTGCTTCCCGTGGCGGTGGCCATCCCCGGCCTGCTCGCGACGTTCATCTACCTGCGCGTGCCCGGGCACCGGGTCTTCCGCAGCGTCTACTTCTTCCCGGCCGTGCTCTCACCGGTGATCGTCGGTGCGATCTTCAACCTCATGCTCGCCTTCGACGGCCCGCTGAACACCGTCCTCGCGACGATCGGCCTCGGCCCGGTCGACTGGCTCGGTGACCCGGGTGTCGCCATGTTCGCGGTGGTCGGCGTGCACGTCTGGGCGACGTTCGGGATGGCCCTGGTGGTGTTCCTCGCCGGATTCGCCACCCTGGACTCCGCGCTCCTGGACGCGGCCAGGATGGACGGCGCGTCGCTCCCCCAGACCATCTGGCACGTGATCATCCCGGGCCTGACCCGCACCATTCAGTTCGTCTTCGTGACCACGATGATCGGGATGCTGACGTCCATGTTCGGCCTGCTGTACGTCATGACCAGCGGTGGTCCGGAAGGGTCCACCTACCTGCCGGAGTACTACGTCTGGATCCAGCAGGGACAGATGAACCGCCCCGCGCTCGCCTCGGCCGCGTCGACGGTTCTCTTCCTCATCATGCTCGTGGTGGGGCTCCTGCAGATCAGTGTGCTCCGTCGCGCGGGGAGGGAGGACTGATGCCCGGCAAACGTCTGAGCAGGTGGGTTGTCGCCGTTCCGATGGCGCTCCTCGCGCTGGCGACGATCTACCCCCTCGTGTTCACCGCCAACGTCGCCTTGAAGACCCGTCGTGAGTACGTTCTCGACCACTTCGCCCTGACGACCTCCCTGCAGTGGGACAACATCGTCACGGCGTGGACCAGCGTCGGCATGGCCCGATACTTCGCCAACTCGCTCGTCGTGGTGACGATCTCGGTGGTCCTGCTGCTGCTCCTCGGGTCGATGGCGGGCTTCGCGCTGAGCCAGCTGCAGTTTCGCGGCTCCAAGGCGCTTTTCCTCGGCTGTCTCGCGGCGCTGTTCATCCCGTTTCAGGTGATCATGGTGCCGCTCGCACGGGTCATGGCCGACAGCGGCCTCATCGACACCTATCCGGGGCTGATCCTGGCCTACGTCGCGCAGTTCCTGCCGTTCACCATCTTCCTGATGACGAGTTACTACAGGACCATCCCGGCGGAGATCGTCGACGCGGCGAGGATCGACGGGAACACGACGTACGGCGTCTACCGGCGGATCATGCTACCGATGGGCACACCGGCCCTCCTGTCGGTGGGCATCCTCAACACCCTGTTCTGCTGGAACGACGTGCTCATCTCCCTGCTGATGATGCCCTCAGCCGACCACCGCACCCTCATGGTCGGGGTCACCTCGCTGCGTGGACAGTACTCCGACAACATCCCCACCTTCGCCTCCGGGGTTCTGATCGCCGCCGTACCCATGTTGATGATCTATCTCTTTCTCCAGCGCCAGATCGCCGACGGGGTCACCGCCGGTTCCACGAAGGGCTGACATGCGGATTTCGGGGTATCGCACTTTGACGACGGTCCAGGAATGGGACCGTCCTGTCGGTGATTCCAACGGCGTCTACGCCGACGGGGTCGTTCCGGTGTCGATCGTCATGGTGGACACCGACGAGGGGATCACCGGTGTCGGCATCGGCCCTCACGTGGAGCTCGACGTCGTCTTCGCCGCCATCGACGGGGAGGATCCGCGCGGCGTGGCGGCACTGTACGACCGCATGCTGCGGCAGACCTTCAAGGCGGGCCACGCGGGCGCGGTGTTCGGGACCATCGGCGCCCTGGACACCGCCCTGTGGGACATCAAGGCGAAGGCGGCCGGCGAACCGCTCTGGCGTCTGCTGGGCGGGCGTGACAGGCGGGTCCCCGCCTACGCCTCCGGCCTGGACATCGGCCTGACCGACGACGAACTCGTCTCGGTGTACGAGGTCTACGCCCAGTACGGCCTGCGGGCGGCCAAGCTCAAGGGCGGCCTCGACATCGAGCGGGACAGGCACCGCCTGGCGCTGGTGCAGGAGGTCCTGACCGAGGCCGGGCACGGGAGGCGGCCGGGCCTGATGCTCGACGTGAACGAGTCGTGGTCGCGCAAGCAGGCGATCCGGCACGTCTGCGAGCTGGAGCGCACCCTGGATCTCACCTGGATCGAGGAGCCCGTCCGGCGGTGGGACGCCGAGGGCCTGGCCACCGTCGGCCGTGGGATCCGCGCGTCGGTCGCCACCGGGGAGAACCTCACCGGCCTTGAGCAGTACCGCCCGCTGCTGGCCGCGGGGGCCGTCGACATCGTCCAGATGGCCGCGGTCTGGGGTGTCTCCCATTTCCTGCGGGTGTCCGCCCTGGCTCACGCCCATGATCTGCCGGTCAGCCCGATCGGCAACATCCCGGTCGGCCTGCTGCACGCCGCGACGTCGGTGCCGAACCACATGGCCAGCGAGCTGCAGGATCTGCGTCCGCCGCTCGGAATGTCCGTCGACCTGTACGTCGAGGACGGCGCGTTCCTCCTCGGAGACTCGCCCGGCCTGGGCCTCACAGTCGACGAGGACGTCATCGGGGGGCTCACCCGCCGGCCGGGCACCCTGTCGGCCGACGGTCCCGGCGTTCGGCCCGAGCAGGCCGGCCGACGGCTGCTGGCGGTGGCCGATCACGGTCACGCCGCACAGCAGCGCTGGCTCGCCCCCCCGGTCGTGGACGGTCAGCGTCGAACGGTGGGACTCACCTCGGCGCGCTCGCCTCCGGTGCGTTCAGGGAGGTCCGGCAGGAGGGCTCGCTGCGGGTGCTCGAACGGATCGGCCCCGGCATCGGCTGATCACCCCGCGC
>NZ_JBEXUE010000266.1:0-14099 GCF_040614275.1 Streptosporangium sp. NPDC006013 | reverse complement strand
CCACCTGTCCGGCTTCGCGATCGAAGGCGACGTCCGCGAGCGCATCGACACCGACCAGGTGAACGGCGTCGGCGGGGCGATGAGCAACTATGGAGCCGGCCGCCCTCGCCGGGCTGCGGGTGCTCGTCGGCGGCGAGGCCCTGCCGGCCGCGCTCGCCGGGACCCTCCACTCGGTGGCGGCGTCGGTGGTCAACGTGTACGGACCGACCGAGGCGACGGTCTGGGCGACCTCCGCCGACCTGCCGGCGACGGGGATCGGCCGCCCGTTCCCCAACACCCGCGCGTACGTCCTGGATCCCGCGCTGCGCCCCGCGCCGGTCGGTGTCCCCGGGGAGCTCTACCTCGCGGGCGAGCAGCTGGCCCGCGGCTACGCCGGCCGCCCGCATCTGACCGCGGAACGCTTCGTCGCCGACCCCTTCGGCCCGCCGGGCGAGCGCATGTACCGCACCGGGGACCTGGCCCGCTGGAGCCGCGACGGGTCGCTGGAGTACCTGGGGCGCGGCGACGACCAGATGAAGATCCGCGGATTCCGGATCGAGCCCGACGAGGTGCAGGCCGTGCTCGCCGCCCACCCCGATGTCGCGCGGGTCGCCGTCGTGGTCCGCGAGGACAGCCCGGGCGAGCGGAGACTCGTCGCCTACGTCGTGCCGCGCCCCGGCTTCCGGGAGGCGGACCTGCGGGCCGCCGCGGCCAGAGTGCTGCCCGAATACATGCTGCCCGGTGCGGTGGTCACCCTTGAGGAACTGCCGCGGACCGTCAACGGCAAGCTCGACCGGGCCGCGCTGCCCGCACCCGAGGTCCAGGTGTCGAGCCGGGGGCCGCGCGACGACCGCGAGGCGGCGCTCTGCGCGGTCTTCGCCGAGACGCTCGGCCTGGACACGCTGGGGATCGAGGTGGGAATCGACGACGACTTCTTCGCGCTGGGCGGCCACTCCCTGCTGGCCACCCGCCTCGCCGGCCGGGTGCGCGCCACGCTCGACGCCGAGCTCACCATCGCCGACGTCTTCGAGGCGCCCACCGTCGCCACGCTGGCGCCCAGGCTGGTGCAGGGCACCCGGCCGAGGGTGCGCGACGTGACCAGGCCCGAGATCGTCCCCGCCTCGGCGGCCCAGCGCGGCTTCTGGTTCGAGGAGCGGCTGCGCGGCCCCTCGGCCGCCGACGCGCTCCCGCTCGGCCTGCGCCTGCACGGCCCGGTCGACGTCGACGCGCTGCGCGCCGCGTTCGGCGACGTCGTGGCACGGCACGAGGCGCTGCGCACCCTGCTGGTGGAGGGCCCCGACGGGTTGCCGGTCCAGCGTGTCCTGAAGGCCGGCGAGGCCCGCGAGGTCACGTTCGACGTGGTGGACGCACGCGGCTGGACCGAGGAGCGGCTGCGCGCCGCCGAGGCGCGGGCCGCCTCGCACGTCTTCGACCTCGGTGCCGACCTGCCGATCCGGGCGACCCTGCTGCGTGTCTCCGCCGAGGAGTCCGTCCTGGTCATGCTCCAGCACCACGCCGCCGCCGACGAGTGGTCGTTCACGCCGCTGCTCGCCGACCTGTCTCGCGCCTACACCACCCGCGGCGCGGGCACCGCGCCGGACTGGGCCCCGCTGCCCGTGCAGTACGCCGACTACGCCGTCTGGCAGAGCCGGACCGCCGAGTTCGCCGACCAGCTCGCCTTCTGGGAGCGGACGCTCCACGAACTGCCCGAGGAGAGCACGCCGCCGGCCGACCGGCCCCGGATCGCCGAGGCGAGCCACCGGGGCGGGCTGGCCTCGTTCGAGCTGCCGCTGGCCGGTGCGCGCAGGCTGGCCCTGGAGACCGGAACCAGCGTGTTCATGGTCCTGCACGCCGCCGTGGCCGCGCTCCTGCACCGGGCGGGCGCGGGCGACGACGTGGCGCTCGGCTCGCCCATCGCGGGCCGGGCGGACGCGGACCTCGCGGACCTGGTCGGGGTGTTCGTCAACCTCGTCGTGCTCCGCACCGACCTGTCGGGGGACCCGACCTTCATCGAACTGCTTGAGCGGGTCCGGCACACCGATCTGGCCGCGTTCTCCAACTCCGACGTGCCGTTCGAACAGGTCGTGGAGCGGCTCGCACCGGAGCGCTCGCTCGCCCGCAGCCCTCTGTTCCAGGTGATGATCGTCCACCAGCGGCTGGAGGACGTGCGGCTGCGGCTGCCCGGCGTGCGCGCCGAGCCGTTCCTGCCCGAGACCGGTGGCGTCAAGTTCGACCTGGACATCTACTTCGCCGAGGGCGAGGAGCGGATCGAGGGATTCGTCGCCTACGCCACCGACCTCTTCGATGCCGGGACCGTCACCGGCCTGCTCACCGACCTCGGCGAACTGCTCGATCGGGTCACCGAGGACCCGGCGCGGCGCCTGTCGTCGCTCGGCGCCCCGGTCACCAGGCCCGACACCGTCCGCGAGTTCCCCCCGCTCACCGTCGCCGAGCGGATCGAGGCACAGGTGGCGCGCACCCCGCACGCCACGGCCGTCGTCTGCGGCGGCACCGCGCTCGGCTACGCCGAACTGGACGAGCGGGCCGAGGCCCTCGCCGACCGGCTCGCCGCCGCGGGAGCGGGCCCCGAGAAGATCGTCGCGATCGCGCTGCCCCGCTCGGCCGAGTTCGTCGTGGCGCTGCTCGCCGTGCTCAAGACCGGTGCGGCCTACCTGCCCATCGACACGACCTATCCCCGCTCCCGGATCGAGATGATGCTCGGAGTCGCCCGGCCCCTGCTGGTGGTCGGCGCCGACGAGCCGCCCCTGGACGCGCCGCCCCGCGCCCGGCCCCGGCTCCACCCCGACCACCCCGCGTACGTGATCTTCACCTCGGGGTCCACCGGGACGCCCAAGGCCGTCGTCGGGACCCAGCGGGCACTGGCCAACCGGCTCGCCTGGGGCGCCGATCTCGCCGCGGCCGGCGTGCGGGTGGCCAAGAGCTCCCCGGCCTTCATCGACGGCAGCACCGAACTGCTCGGCGGCCTCATCGCCGGTGACACCGTCGTCGTCGCGGACGACGAGACCGCCACCGACGCGCTCGCCCTGGCCGAGCTGATCCGCGGCCACGGGGTGAACCTGGTGACCGTCGTGCCGAGCCTGCTGGCCGCGCTCCTGGAGACCGGGGAGCTCGGCTCCGTGACCACGTGGGTGAGCAGCGGCGAGGCCCTGCCCGCCGCCCTGGCCGAGCGGGTCCCCGCCCGGCTGGTCAACCTGTACGGCTGCTCGGAGGCGGCCGGGGACAGCCTGATCGCCGAGGGCGGCGGCGGGCTGGCCCCGATCGCCAACACCGTCGCGTACGTGCTGGACGCCGGGCTCCGCGAGATGCCGGTCGGTGAGCTCTACCTGGCCGGAGACGGCCTGGCGCGCGGATATCTCGGTGACCCGGCCCGCACCGCCGAGCGGTTCGTGGCCAACCCCTTCGGCCCGCCGGGCTCGCGGCTCTACCGCACCGGCGACCGGGTGCGCCGCCGCCGCGACGGCACCCTGGACTTCCTGGGCAGGGCCGACGACCAGATCAAGATCCGTGGCTTCCGCGTCGAACCCGGTGAGGTCGAGGCGGTGCTCGCCGCCCGGCCCGGCGTGCGGCAGGCGGCCGTGGCGGCCCGCTCGGGTCCGCGCCTGGTCGGCTACGTCGTGGGTGAGACCGGCCTCGACCTCGACGCGCTGCACGCCGGGCTCGGCGAGATCCTGCCGGACTACCTGGTCCCCTCCGTGCTCGTCGGCCTCGACCGGCTGCCGCTCACTCCCAACGGCAAGCTGGATCGGCGGGCGCTGCCCGAGCCCGCGGCCCGCGAGGGCAGGGCGCCGCGGACCGACGCCGAGCGCGGCCTCGCCGGGCTCGTCGCCGAGACCCTCGGACGGGACGGCGTCAACGCCGACGACGACTTCTTCCGCACCGGCGGGGACAGCATCAGCGCGGCCCTGCTCGTGGGACGCGCCCGCCGCGCGGGTCTCTCCTTCACGGTCCGCGACGTCTTCCGATCGCGTACCGTCGAGGCCCTGGCCCGGATCGCGGTGGCCCTGCCCGGTGACGCGCCCGGTGATGCGCCCGCCGACGCCGCGCGGGCTCACCCCGAGGGCGTGACGGCCGGCACCGCACCCCCGCTCGGCGCCCCCGGCGGGACCGTGACGGCACCCTTGGGCGGGTCGTCCGAGTCGCGGGCCGAGCTGCCGCTCTCGCCGCTGCAGGAAGGACTGCTGTTCCACCTGATGCTGGCCGGTGAGGACCGCGACGTCTACGTCCAGCAGGCCGTGGTGACCCTGTCAGGGCCCGTCGACCCCGGCCGCCTTGCCGGGGCCGCGCGCCAGGTGCTGCTGAAGTTCCCCAACCTGCGGGCCGGGTTCCGCACCGACGGCGGCCGGGCCGTGCAGTTCGTCCCGGAGCGGTTCGAGGTCGACTGGACCTACGCCGAGACCGGCGAGGCGGAGGCGCTGGAGGCGTTCGTCGAGGCACAGCGCGCCCGGCCGTTCGTCCCCGACTCCCCGCCGCTGATCCGCTTCGCGCTGGCCAGGGTGGGCGAGGACGACTTCCGGCTGGTGCTCACCTCCGAGCTGATCCTGCTGGACGGCTGGTCGGGTGGCCTGCTGGTCACCTCGCTGCTGGAGTTCTACACCGACGCCGACGCCGAGCGGGACCGCCCCGTGGTCGGGTTCCACGCCTACCTCGACTGGGTGAACGGACAGGACCGGCAGGCCGCGATCAAGTCCTGGGGCCGCGCTCTGGACGGGCTCGACGAGCCGACTCTGCTCAGGCCCGAGTCGGCCGACCGCCCCGCCGACCTCGCCGGTGCCGGGGAGATCCACCGCGCGCTGCCCGAGGGCCTCACCGCCCGGCTCGGTGCCCTCGCCCGGGAGTCCGGGCTCACCCTCGCCGCCCTGTACGAGAGTGCCTGGGGACTGCTGCTGGCGGGCCTCACCGGCCGTGACGACGTGGTCTTCGGCGTCTCGGTGTCCGGTCGCCACCCCGACGTCGACGGCGTCGAGTCCGTCGTCGGGCTGCTGTTCAACACGGTCCCCGTCCGGGTGCGGGCCGGCGCGGCGGACCCGCTGCGCGCCGTGCTGGAACGGACGCAGACCTTCCAGTCGGAGCTGTTCGACCACTCCTACGTCGCGCTCGCCGACGTGCAGCGGGTGACGGGCCTCGGGACCCTCTTCGACACCCTCTTCGTGTTCCAGAACTTCCCCGGCATGCCCACCGACCGCGGCTTCGGCCCCGGAGGCGACGTGCGGGTGCTCGGCCGCCAGGTCCGCGACGCGACCCACTACCCGATCACCATGGTCGTCGAGCCCGGTGCGGGCCTGCGCGTCATGTACCGGGGCGACGCCTTCACCGAGGCCGAGACCGAACGGCTCACCGACCGGTACGTGCGGGTCCTGGAGACGCTCGCCGCCGCGCCCGAGACCCCCTGCCACCGGCTCGACCTGCTCCTGCCCGACGAGCACGACCGGCTGCGCCGGGACTGGGCCGAGGCCGAACGGCCCGTGCCCGACCTCACCATCGCCGAGCTGCTCGCCGAGCAGGCCGAGCGCACCCCGCACGAGCTCGCCCTGGTCTCCCAGCCCGACGTGCGGCTCACCTACGCCGAGCTGGACGCCGCCGTCAACCGCCTGGCCAGGCTGCTCAGGGCGCACGGAGCGGGCCCCGAGCGGGTGGTCGCCCTGGCACTGCCCCGGTCGGCGGAGATGGTCGTCGCGCTGTTCGCGGTGCTCAAGACGGGCGCCGCCTACCTGCCCCTGGAACTGGACTACCCGGCCGAACGGCTCGACTTCATGCTGGCCGACGCCGCCCCGGTCTGCCTGGTCTCGCACCGCGACATCGCCGCCGGACTGACCTGCCCGGGTGACTCGATCCTGCTCGACGACCCGGCCGTACGGGCGAGGCTGGCCACACTGCCCGGCACCGGGCTGACCGAGGAGGAACTGCCCGATTTCGGCAGGGAGCTGCCGGGCCGGCTGGACCATCCGGCGTACGTGATCTACACCTCCGGCTCCACCGGGCGCCCCAAGGGTGTGGTCACCCCCTACCGGGGTCTGACCAACATGCAGTTCAACCACCGGGCCAACATCTTCGACCCGGTGGTGGCCTCGGCCGGGCGCCGGCTGCGGATCGCGCACACCGTGTCGTTCTCCTTCGACATGTCGTGGGAGGAACTGCTCTGGCTCATCGAGGGCCACGAGGTGCACGTCTGCGACGAGGAGCTGCGGCGCGACGCCGAGGCGCTCACCGAATACCTGCGGCGTCACCGGATCGACGTGATCAACGTGACGCCGACCTACGCGCAGCAGCTCCTGGAGGAGGGGCTGCTGGAAGGGGAACACCGCCCGCCGCTCGTGCTGCTGGGCGGCGAGGCCGTCCCCGTGGCGGTCTGGGACCGGCTCGCGCAGGCCGAGGGGGTGCTCGGCTACAACCTCTACGGCCCGACCGAGTACACGATCAACACGCTGGGCGGCGGCACCGAGGACAGCGCCACGCCCACGGTCGGCAGGCCGATCTGGAACACCCGCGGCTACGTGCTCGACGGCTGGCTGCGGCCGGTACCGCCGGGCGCGCCGGGAGAGCTCTACATCGCGGGCGCGGGCCTGGCCCGAGGCTACCTCGACCGGCCTGGCCTGACCGCCGAACGGTTCGTGGCCGATCCCTTCGGCGGTGGCCGGATGTACCGGACCGGCGACCTCGTACGGGTGCGCCAGGACGGCAACATCGACTTCCTCGGCCGTACCGACGAGCAGGTGAAGATCCGCGGCTACCGGGTCGAGCTTGAGGAGGTCGAGAGCGCGCTGGCGGCCGAGCCCGGCGTCGGGCAGGCGGCCGTCATCGCGGTCGGCACCGACGTGCCCGGTGTGAAGCGCCTCATCGGCTACGTGGTGCCCGACGGCGCCGCGCGGCCCGACGCCGAGCGCGAGCACCTGGCGGAGTGGCGGCAGATCTACGACGCCGAGTACACCGAGATCGGCACGGCGGTCCACACCGAGGACTTCGCGGGCTGGGACAGCAGCTACGACGGGCTGCCCATCCCGCTGGAGCACATGCGCGAGTGGCGAGACACCACGGTGGCCCGCATCCAGGACCTCAACCCCCGGCGGGTGTTGGAGATCGGCGTCGGCACCGGCCTGCTGCTGTCGCGGCTCGCCCCCGGTTGCGAGGAGTACTGGGGTACCGACTTCGCGGCCCCCGTCATCGCCAAGCTCCAAGCGGACCTCGGCCCCGACTCGCCGGTACGCCTGAGCTGCCGGCCCGCTCACGACACCGCGGGGTTGCCCGCCGGTCACTTCGACACGGTGGTCGTCAACTCCGTGGTCCAGTACTTCCCGGGGGCCGGATACCTCGCCGAGGTGATCGCCGCCGCGATGGACCTGCTCGCCCCCGGTGGTGCGCTGTTCATCGGCGACGTGCGCGACCTGCGGTCGGTGCGCTGCCTGCACGCGGCGATCCAGCTCGGCAGGGGCGGTGGCGACGGCGGCGACGGTGGTGGCGGCATCGGTGCGGCGGCGATCGACCGGGCGGTGCGGATGGAGAAGGAACTCCTTCTCGACCCCGCGTTCTTCGCCGCCCTCGACCTGGCCGCGCGGGTGGAGGTCCGTACCAAGCGCGGCGTCCACCACAACGAGCTCAGCAGGCACCGCTACGACGTGACGCTCTGGAAGTCACCCGCCGTGCCCCCCGCCGTGCCCCCCACTGTGCCCCCGACCGAGGCCTCCGTCGTGGACTGGGCGGGCCTCGACGACCTGGCCGGTCGGCTGTCCGGCGGTCTTCCCGGGCCGCTCAGGGTGCGTGCCATCCCCGATCCCAGGCTCTCCGCCGAGCTCGCCGCGCTACGCGCGATCGAGGGCGGGGCCTTCGCGGGGGAGGCGCGCGAGCTGCTGCGGGCATCCCCGCGGGGCGTCGAACCAGAACTGCTGTACGCGCTCGACCCAGGCGTGGTGACCACCCCCTCGGCCGAGATCGGTCACTACGACGCGGTCTTCGGCGGCGGGGCCGCCTTCCTGCCGGCCGATCCGGAGCGCAGGCCCGCGTCGTACGCGAACAACCCGGCGGCGGCCCGCGACCACGGGGCGCTCGCCGCCCGGGTGCGCGAGGGGCTCAGGCGGCGGCTGCCCGGCTACATGGTGCCGAGCGCGGTCATGACGCTGGACGCGCTCCCGCTGACCGTCAACGGCAAGCTGGACCGGCGGGCACTGCCCGCCCCCGACCGGCAGGGGCCGCGCGGCAGTGGCCGCGCCGCCAGGACCGCCGTGGAACAGCTGCTGTGCACGCTCTTCGGCGAGGTGCTCGACGTCACCGGCGTCGGGATCGACGACAACTTCTTCGAGCTGGGCGGGCACTCGCTGTTGGCGACCCGGCTGGTCGGCAGGGTCCGCGCGGTGCTCCGCGCCGAACTCGCGATCCGGGACCTGTTCGAGGCGCCGAACGTCGCCGAGCTCGCCACCCGGTTGCACGACAGGGCCGGTGTCGCGCTCAGGCCCCCGCTGACTCCCCGGCGGCGTCCCGAACGCATCCCGCTGTCGTACGCGCAACGCCGGCTCTGGCTGCTCGACCAGATCCTGCGTGAGGACGAGGGGCCCCGCGAGGCGTACCACCTGCCGCTGGCCGTGCGCCTGAGCGGCGAGATCGACGTGGCCGCGCTGGAGGCCGCGCTCGGCGACGTGACGGCCAGGCACGAGAGCCTGCGGACCGTCTTCGCCGAGCACGAGGGCGTGCCATACCAGCGGGTCCTGCCGCCGGAGTCGGCACGCCCCGCTCTGGAGATCACGACCTGCTCGCCGGAGGAGGTGATCGCGCGCCCGTTCGACCTGGCCACCCAGATCCCGCTGCGGGTCGCGCTCATCCCGGAGGGGGAGAACGAGCACCTACTGCTCGCGGTCTTCCACCACATCGCGTTCGACGAGTGGTCCTTCGGGCCGTTCGCCAGGGACGTGGCGCGGGCCTACGCCGTGCGGCTGGACGGAGCGGCGCCCGCGGGGGAGCCCCCCGCAGTGCAGTACGCCGACTACACGCTCTGGCAGCGTGAGCTGCTCGGCGATCCGGTCGACCCGGGCAGCCCGCACGCCCGCCAGCTCGCCTACTGGGCGAAGGCGTTGTCGGGCATGCCGGCGGAGATCCCGCTGCCGGTGGACCGGCCCAGGCCGGCCACCGTCGGCCAGCGCGGCGCGACCGTGACCAGGCAACTGCCCCAGGCGCTGGTCGAGCGGCTCCGCGGGCTCGCGCGCGCGGCCCAGGGGGGCATGTTCATGGTCTGCCAGAGCGCGGTCGCCGCGCTGCTGCACCGCGCGGGCGCGGGGGATGACATCCCGCTGGGCAGTCCCGTCGCGGGCCGCACCGACGAGGCGGCCGGTGACCTGGTCGGCTTCTTCGTCAACACGCTCGTGCTCCGCGCCGACGCCTCGGGCGACCCCTCCTTCGCCGAACTGCTCGCCCGCGTCCGCGACACCGACCTGGCCGGTCTGGCCAACCAGGACCTGCCGTTCGAGGCGCTCGTCGAGGCGCTGCGGCCACCCCGGGTGCCCGGCCGCAACCCGCTCTTCCAGGTGATGGTCGGCTACGAGAACCAGGCCATGGGCGAGGTGCGCTTCCCCGGGCTGCGGCAGCGGGAGGCGCTCTTCAGCCCGCCCGCGGCCAAGTTCGACCTGGACTTCATCTTCAGGGAGCGGGCCGAGGAGCTCCATCTCGTCGTCGACTACTCGGCCGACCTGTTCGAACCGGCCACGATCGACACGATGCTCCGCGCGCTCCTCGACGTGCTGGAGACCGTCGCGGACGACCCGGAGACGCGGCTGAGCGACCTGCCGGTGGCACTCGAGGCCCGTACGGTCACCCAGGCCGGCGCCGGGCACGCCGTCCGGCGCGACGACGACCGCGAGGCGCTGCTGTGCCGGGCGTTCGCCGAGGTCCTGGAGGTGGACGCGGTCGGGCCGCACGACAACTTCTTCGAACTGGGCGGTCACTCGCTGCTCGCCATGGAGCTGGTGCGCCGGATCCGCAGGGAGCCGGGCTGCGCCGGAATGAAGATCGCGACGCTCATGACCGCCCAGACCGTCGCCGAACTCGTGAACCGGCTGGAATAAGGCGCTTCACACGGCCTTCAAAGATTGCTACGTTAGGTTAGCCTTACCTAATCTTTAGAGCCCTTGCCGGCTCTGGAAGGACACCCATACCCATGCGCGACACGATGCGCCGCCTGGCCGCGACAGGAACGCTGCTGCTGGGCCTCGGCCTGGTGGGCGCGTGCGCCGGTGACGGCGGCGAACAGCCCGCCGCGAGCGCCCCCGCGACCCAGGCCGCCTCCGGATTCCCGGTCACCATCACGCACAAGCTCGGCACCACCACGATCGAATCCGCCCCCCAGCGCATCGTCGCCCTCGGCGAGGTCGACCAGGACACCCTGCTCGCCCTGGGCGTGCAGCCGGTCGCCATGGCCGAACTGACCGGCATCCAGGCCGACGGGCTCGCCCCCTGGACCGCGTCCAGGATCTCCGGGGCCAAGCCGACGCTGCTGAAGGCCGGTGAGTCGGGCTTCTCACTGGAGCGGATCGCCGAGCTCAAGCCCGACCTGATCCTCGCGGGCGGCGACTACTACATCGACAAGGAGTACGCCAACCTCTCCCAGCTCGCGCCGACCACCGCCTACGAGACCGGCCCCGCCGAGGACTCCTGGCAGACGGTGGCCCGCCAGGTCGCCAAGGCGGTCGGCAAGGCCGACGAGGGCGAGAAGCTCGTCGCCGACGTCGAAGCGAAGATCGGCTCGGTCAAGACCACCTATCCCGAGCTGGCCGGCAAGAAATTCGCGCTGACCAGCGTCTTCCCCTCGGGGAACATCGGCGTGCTGAAGTCCGACACCGACATCAGCGTCCAGCTCTTCGAGCAGTTCGGGCTGGTGCTGCCCGAGGAGATCAGGACGCTTCCCGGCGACGGCTTCGCGGCCGAGCTGAGCATGGAGAAGGTCAAGGTCCTCGACGTCGACCTGCTGCTCAGCCACTACAACGACGACGCCGCCACGCAGAAGAAGATCGAGGCCAACAAGCTCTTCGCCGGCCTCGACGTGGTCAGGCGGGGTTCCTACGTGCCACTGGACCTCACCGCGTTCTGGCCGCTGCGCACGCCGACGCCGCTGGCGGTCCCCCACGTGATCGACCAGGTCGTGCCACGGGTAGCCGAGGCGGCCAAGGCCGTCGGCGCGTCCTGACACACTCCGCCCACCCCTTCCCCCGTCACCTCGGTGGCGGGGGACCATCTCCTCAATATGTGAGAGGCGAACATGTCGAGCCCGGTCTATGACGTCGTGGGCATCGGTTTCGGTCCTTCCAACCTCGCGCTCGCGGTGGCACTGGAAGAGGAGCACGGCTCCGGCGTGAACGCGGTCTTCTTCGAGAGGCAACCCAGGTTCGGCTGGCACCGCAACATGCTCATCGAGGGCGCCACGATGCAGGTGCACTTCCTCAAGGACCTGGTCACCCTGCGCAACCCCGCAAGCCCCTACTCCTTTCTGTCCTACCTCCAGGACAGGGGGAGGCTGGTCGACTTCATCAACCACAAGACCATGTTTCCCACCCGGCTGGAGTTCCACGACTACCTGGAATGGGTCGCCGCCTCCTTCGCCGGCCTGGTGCGCTACGACTCCGAGGTCGTCGCGGTGCGTCCGTACGACGACGACACCCTCGAGGTCGTCGTGGAGCGCGGTGACGAGCTGCACACCTGCCTGACGCGCAACCTCGTGATCGCGGCCGGGCTGGAACCCGTGCTGCCCGACGGCGTGCGGCAGGGTGAGCGGATCTGGCACACCGAGGAACTGCTGGCCCGGCTCGAATCCCTCGGCGAGCATGTCCCGGGACGGTTCGTCGTGGTCGGCGCCGGGCAGAGCGCGGCCGAGGCCGCCGAGCACCTGCACCGCACCTACCCGTCCGCGGAGGTCTGCGCCGTCTTCACCAGGTACGGTTACTCGCCGGCCGACGACAGCCCCTTCGCCAACCGCATCTTCGACCCGCAGGCCGTCGACCACTTCTTCTCCGCCCCCGAGGAGGTGAAGCGCATGCTGCTCGCCTACTCCAGAAACACCAACTACTCGGTGGTGGACCTCGACCTCATCGACGAGCTCTACCGGCGTTCCTACGCGGAGAAGGTCGCCGGCGTCGAGCGGCTGCGCATGCTGAACGTCTCCCGTCTGCTCGGCGTGGACGACGACGGCGACGGCGCCCGGGTCAGGATGTGCTTCCTGCCCACGGGCGAGGTGAGCACGATCGAGGCCGACGCGGTCGTCTGCGCGACCGGCTACCGCGAGCGCGACCCGCGAGACCTGCTCGGCGAGGCGGGCGAGCACTGCCTCACGGGTGAGACGGGCGAGCTGCTGGTGGAGCGCGACTACCGGGTCGCCACCGCCCCCGGCCGGACCTGGGGCGTCTACCTCCAGGGGGCCACCGAGGACACCCACGGGATCGCCTCCTCGCTGCTGTCCATGACGGCCGTCCGCACCGGAGAGATCGTGCGCTCCATCGCCCGGCGCTCGGCGGGGGTCCCCCAGGGGGCCGAGCCGTAACCTGCGTTCCGGAAGGTGGTGCCGAACGTCCCGACACGGAGTGATCGGCTACGTGACTCCATGTGTTCACTTGATTACCTTTGGTGTTGCCATGTTCCGTAGGTAACCGAGGAGGATCATGAACACCTTCATCCGCAGTGCCCGCATCGGCCTGGCAGGGGCGGTTCTGGCCGGTGCCGGCCTGCTCGGCGTGCTTCCCGTGCGTGGCCGGCCACCAGCTCGCCCTCGCGGCTGGCGAACTCCCCGAAGTTGATCTCGTCCTCGGCGTCACGGAGCTGCTGCAGGATGACCTGCTTGGCGGTGGTCGCGGCGATGCGGCTGAAGTTGCCCGGGGTGTCGTCGAACTCCCTGAGCACCTCCCCGCTCTCGGCGTCGAGTTCGGCGGCGAAGATGGTCACGTGCCCGGACTTGCGGTCGAGCTCGGCGCGCGCCTTGGCCGCCGCACCCTCGCTCCGGAAATATGCGATCAGCAGCGCGTCCTCGATCGCCTTGACGACCAGGTCGAAGGAGATGTCCTTCTCCCGCTCCAGGCTGCGCAGGACGCTCATGTCGATGTCCACGAGGCTTCCCCCTTAGCCCTCGTCGCCGTCTTCGCCGTCGTCTTCGGCGTCGTCGAGCCGGCGGAATTCCACCTGAACCCGTCCTCGGGTCAGGTCCTCATAGTCGATGCGGCGCGGCGCGCCGTCGACGTCCAGCTCCACGCCGGTCTCGTCGGTGGCGACGATCCGGCCCTCCACGGCGGTGCCGTCCCTCAGGTCGGCCTTGACCAGCCTCCGCACCGCGCGGCGCCAGTGGCGCGGCTCGGTGAGCGGGCGGTCCACCCCCGGGGAGGAGACCTCCAGCACGTACGGGGTGCTTCCCATCGCGTCGTCGGCGTCCAGCGTCGCGGAGACCGCGTGGCTGACCTCCGCGACGTCGTCGAGGCTCACGCCGCCGTCACGGTCGACGACGACACGCAGCAGCCGCCTCTTGCCCGCGGGGGTGACCGTGACGTCCTCCAAGTCGAGCCCCTCGGCTCCGACGACAGGTTCCAGAAGCTTCATCAGGCGGTCGCGGGATGTGGCGTTGCCCATGCCGACCTCCCATTGTCACGATCTCAGCCGGGCGGACCTCGCCCATGCGATTAACCAGCCTATCCACACCAGGGCGTGGAAACAGCGCCACTCGGTGTGGCGGAGCCGCCCGAGAAGCGAGGTGGGTGCCATTATTCCAAGCCCGTACGATGCTAGGTGCGTCAGCTGCCGACACAGAACCGGAGGTCGTCCGTGCGTTCCGTCTCCCGGCGCGCCCTGTTGCGGGGCGGCGCTCTCGGGGTTGCGGCCGTGGCCGCCGCGGGCTGCGCCGCCGAGGAACGGGTGCCTCCGGTGGCCGAGCGTCCCGATCCCGAGACCGTGCTCCTGCGGGAGCTGATCGCGGGCAAGGAGCGGGCAGTGGCCCTGTACGCCTCGGCCGCCTCGGCCAGGCTCGCGCCCTTCAGGCAGCGGCACGAGGCCCATCTGGCCGAGCTCCGCCGCCGTCTCCCGCCCGCCGCCGCCTCCGTCTCCGCGACGCCCACCCCCTCCCCCACCCCCTCGCCCTCCGGCGGCGCGTC
>NZ_JBEXUE010000265.1:0-14112 GCF_040614275.1 Streptosporangium sp. NPDC006013 | reverse complement strand
GGGTGATCTCGCCCGCCTCGCTGGACGCGAGCGTGCGCGCCGCCGCGACGGCCGCGCTGAATCGTTACGAGTCGGTCTCCCGGTCGGCCCAGTCGTTGAGCGCCATGCCCGACAAGTAGAGGAACAAGGAGGCGACGGCCGGTCCGGGGGTGGCGGGTCGTCCTGCCGCCGCCGCACCGGCCATGGTGTCGCCGGGTACGGAAAGCGCGGCGGGTGCTCTGACCAGTTCGAGCAGCGCCCTCACGACAGTTCCTCGGCGAAGGCGCGCAGCTGGGCGTACTGCTCGGCGAGCCTGTGTTCATCCGTCGCCAGGGGATCCTTGAAGAAGTAACCGAGTTCGGGGAGCACACCGTGCCGGCCCTTCTCATGCGCCCGGGCGACCAGCCGGGCGAGATCGAGGACGAGGGGCGCGGCCAGCGCGGAGTCACAGCCCTGCCAGGTGAACTGGAAGGTCATCCGCACGCCGAGGAAACCCTCGAACGTGACGTGGTCCCAGGCGGTCTTCCACTCACCGAGGTCGGGGACGTAGTCGATGTGCGTCTGGCCGTCGATTCCCGCCCCGAGCACGCCGGTGACGGCCCGGTTCTTCGACATCTGCTTGCTCGCCCTGGCGTCCGGATTGGCGAGGGTGGCGCCGTCCCCTCCGCCGAGCAGGTTCAGGCCCGACCAGGAGCGCACCTGCAGCGCCCGGCCCGCGAACATGGGCGCCAGCGCGCTCTTGACCAGGGTCTCCCCGGTCTTGCCGTCCTGCCCCGCGTACGGCACGGCCTTCAAGGCGGACAGCTCCGCCAGCGCGGGCAGGGTCGGCCCGGTGGACGGGGTGAACTCGACATAGGCGCAGCCCGCGTGGAAGGCGGCGTATGCGTAGAGCGAGCTGGGAGGCAGGACCTCCGCCCCGCCCGCCAGCGCCTGCTCCAGGTCGGCCAGCCGCTCGAACTCGGGGCGCCACACGGCGGGGGGCTCGGTCGACGACACGTTGACCACGACGACGCGGTCCGCCCCGTGTCTCTCGCGGAACTCGACGAGATCGCGGATCAGGCGGGCGGCGGCCGCGCTCTGTGGAGCGTCGCCGGACGCATACCCCGGCCGGATCTCGGCCTCCGCGGTGGCCAGATCCTCGGCGAGCAGGGCGGGCAGGTGAGCCGGGATCACGCCTGCTTCGCTCAGCTGCTCGGCTCGTTTGCGCAGGGAGATCTCCGCCGTGTCGTGACCGCCGAAGACCATGTCGGCGAACGGCGGAAGCCTGCCGGGGAAGCCGGGGATGTCGGTGACGCAGCCGCGAGGAGGAGAGATCCCCGCCCTGAAGGCGGCGGCACCGACTATCGCGGTGGTCGCCACCGATCCTCGAGCACCGACCAGCCATACGCCGAACGTGGGCATTGCGACCTCCGAACAGTGGCGACTTTTGTCAGATACGCCCCATGTTTCGTGATGTTAAAGGCCAGTTTCGTCGACGGTCAATAATCAATATGTCGACTGTCGGCATAAGTTAAGCGGAGTTGGGTTGGTCGACGGCCTCGGGAGCCAAGACGTGTTCGATGACCATCGCGGCCGCGCCCATGACACCCGCACGGTCGCCGAGTTGGCTGGCGCGGATGCCGAGTCGTTGGGTGGCCAGGGGCGGCGAGCGAGCGTAGACCACCTCGCGAACGCCCGCCAGGAGATGCTCGCCTGCCTCGGCCAGATCGCCGCCGATCATGATGACCGCGGGATTGAAGAAGTTGACGATCGAGGCCAGCACGCCGCCGACCTCCCTGCCGCACTGTCGAACGAGTCGAATCGCCGGAGTGTTGCCCATCTTGACCAGCCGGACCACGTCGCGGCTGTCAAAGGCTTCGAGTCCCAGAATCCGCAGCTGGGCGGCCAGGGCCTCGCCGCCGGCGACGGCTTCGAGGTAGCCGCTGTTGCCGCAACGGCACAGCACCGGGTCGACGGCGGGCACCCGGATGTGGCCGATGTCGCCTGCGCTCCCCTGGGCGCCCCGGTGCAGGCGGCCTCCGGTGATGATCCCGCAGCCGATGCCCGTACCCATCTTCACGAAGACCAGATGGTCCGCATCGGGGTGGGCGGCCCAGTGCTCGCCCAGCGTCATGATGTTCACGTCGTTGTCGACGAGGACGGGGACGCCCAGACGGGTGCCGAACCAGCTCGGCACGGGGAAGCCGTTCCAGCCGGGCATGATCGGCGGACTGACCGTCTTCCCCGTTCCGTGCTCCACGGGGCCCGGCAGGCCGATCCCGACGCCGCACACCTCGGCGAATGTGTGACCGCACTCGGCGAGCAATTCGTGGAAGGCGTCGAGAACCCAGCTCAGCGTCGGCTCGGGGCCTCGGCTGATGGGCAGGTCGGTGGCACGTTCCGCCAGTATCGCGCCGCCGAGATCGGCCACCGCGACCCTGGCGTGGGTGACACCCAGGTCGGCGGCGAGCACCATCCGCGCGCTGCGGTTGAAGGCGTAGGCGGTGGTGGGCCTGCCGCCAGAGCGGGCCGCGTCGTCGGCGGCCACGATCAAGCCCTGGAGTAGCAGGGCATCGATCCGCTGGGACACAGTGGACCTTGCTAGACCGGTGAGTCGTACCAGCTCACTGCGGGTCCGTGCCTGTCCGTCACGCAGGAGCGAGAGCATCGTCCCTGCTCCGGGGCTACTCGGTAGGCCCTGAGTCACCTGTACTCCTTACGGTGATTACGAAGCGCCTTTATGTCGAACTGTACGATTGTTTTGCTTGACGCTCGTCATAAGTCGGATCTACGATCCCGAAACATGCAGGACATACCCTCGCAACTCGCCAAAAGACCCAGAGTCGGCATCGTGGGGACCGGCTTTATGGGCCGTGTGCATACCAGCTCGGCCCTTCTCGCCGGCGCGAAGATCGTTGGCGTTGCCGGGTCAAGAATCGAGCGGGCCCGTCAGCACGGCATCGGACGGGCCTTCCACTCCCCGGACGAGCTGATCGAGTCTGGCGAGATCGACGTGGTGCACATCTGCACCCCCAACCATCTGCACGCTCCGCTCACGCTCAAGGCGCTGGCCGCCGGGCTGGCGGTGATCTGTGAGAAGCCTCTGGCCACTGACGCGGAGACCGCCGAAATGCTGGCGGCCCACGCCGCTGAGGCGGGACTGGTCGCGACGGTGCCGTTCGTCTATCGCTTCCATGCGATGGCCCGCGAGGCAAGGCAGCGGATCGCACGTGGAGACCTGGGCAGGGCAGTGCTTGTCCAGGGCAGCTATCTGCAGGACTGGCTGCTGCGCCCCGAGGACGACAACTGGCGGGTCGATCCTGAGCTGGGCGGTCCCAGCCGCGTGTTCGCCGATATCGGGTCCCACTGGTGCGATCTCGCCGAATTCATCACGGGCGACCGCATCACCGAAGTGTCCGCGCAGACCGTCATCGTCCAGCAGGAACGGGCGGGCCACGCGCCGGTGATGACCGAGGACGTGGTCACCGTCCAGTTCCGCACCCGCGGCGGCGCGCTGGGGGCGGTCACGACAAGCCAGGTATCTCCCGGTAGGAAGAACCGGCTCTTCCTGGAGGTGTCCGGGACCGAGGAAAGCATCGCCTTCGACCAGGAGCAGCCCGAGCAGCTGTGGGTCGGCAGACGCGGCGGATCGCAGCTGCTCATGCGCGACCCCGAGACGCTCTCCCCGGCCGCCCTGCCGTACTCGTCGCTCCCCGCCGGGCACGCGCAGGGCTACCGCGACTGCTTCGACGCCTTCGTCGCCGACAGCTACGCCGCGCTGCGCGGCGAGCACCGTGACGGCCTGCCGACGTTCGAGGACGGGGCCCGTGCCGCGCGGATCTGCGCGGCCGTCCTCACCTCCGCGCGCACGGGGGAGTGGACCCCATGCTGACCATGACGGGCATCGGCAAGAGCTTCCTCGGCGTGCGGGTGCTGTCCGGCGTGGATCTCGAGGTCGAGGCGGGCGAGGTCCATGCGGTGATGGGGGAGAACGGGGCGGGCAAGTCCACCCTCATGAAGATCCTCGCCGGGGTGCACGCGCCGGACGAGGGCACGATCGAGATCGACGGGCGGCAGGTGTCCTTCGGCCACCCGGTCGAGGCGCAGCACAGTGGGGTCGCGATCGTCTACCAGGAGTTCAACCTCCTGCCCGAGCGCAGCGTGGCGGAGAACGTCTTCCTCGGCCGCGAACCCGCCCGCGTGGGCCTGGTCGACAGGACGGCCATGGAGACCGCCACCGAACGGCTCCTCGCCCAGCTCGGCGAGACGTCCTTCGGGCCCCGGGACCTGGTCAGGCGGCTGTCGGTGGCCCAGCAGCAGGTCGTCGAGATCCTCAAGGCCCTCTCGCTCAACGCCAGGATCGTGGTCATGGACGAACCGACGGCCGCCCTCGCCGAACATGAGGTCGAGCTTCTCTACCGGCTCGTCCGACGCCTGCAGGAGCGCGGCATCGCGGTCCTTTACATCTCCCACCGCCTGCGCGAGGTGTTCGACCTGGCCGACCGGGTGACCGTGCTCAAGGACGGCAAACGCGTCACGACGGTACCGATCGCCGACGTGTCCTCGGACGACCTGGTCAGGCTGATGGTCGGCCGCGACCTGGGCACCTACTTCCCGCCGCGCGCCACCGCCACCGGCCAGGTGCGGCTGCGCGTGACCGGCGGCGGCAACGACAAACTGCACGACATCGACCTGGAGTTGCGCGCGGGCGAGATCGTGGGCATCGCCGGGCTGCAGGGCTCGGGGCGCTCCGAGCTGGCCAAGGCGCTGTTCGGCGCCGAGCCGTTCACCAGGGGCGAGATGACACCGCGGCGCCCGCGCTCGGTCCGGGAAGGGGTGGCGGCGGGGATCGGCCTGGTCACCGAGGACCGCAAGGCCGAGGGGCTGGCCCTGCGCCAGTCGGTGCGCGACAACGCGCTGCTGGTGTCCCGCGCGATGGGCCGTCGCCACCAGAACGGGCTGAGCGAGTTGCTGGAGCGGGTACGGCTCACGCCGCCGCGCCAGGACCAGGAGGTCCGCTACCTGTCCGGCGGCAACCAGCAGAAGGTCGTGCTCGCCAAGTGGATGACGGCCGCCCCCACTGTGCTGCTGTTCGACGAGCCCACCCGCGGCGTGGACGTCGGCGCCAAGGCCGCGATCCACGACCTGATGCGCCGGCTCGCCGAGGACGGCATGGCGATCATGATGATCTCCTCCGAACTGCCCGAGCTGATCGGCATGAGCGACCGCATCGTGGTCCTGCGAGACGGCCGTGTCATCGGCACTCTCCCCGCAGCTCCCACGGAGGAGGCCATCATGCGGCTGGCCGCAGACGAGGTGGCGTCATGATCGAGAGCGAGCGGATCAAAGCCGCGTCCTCACGTGTCCTGCCCCTTCTGCGAACAGGCGGCTCAAGCCCGGCCAGAGTCGTGTTCCTGGCGCTGGCCGGAGTGGTCCTCATCGGCTGGGTGCTGGTCGCGGCGCGCGGCGGGCAGTTCCTCACGGCAGAGAACCTCGTCAGCGTGCAACAGCGCTCGGCCGCGCTCGGGATCGTCGCGATCGGCCAGACGCTCGCCATCCTGGCCGGCTCGCTCGACCTTTCCGTCGCCTACCTGATCAGCCTCACCTCGCTGGTGGCGGCCGAGACCATGGCCGGTCTCGACGGCAACATCCCGTTGGCCGTCGCCGCCGTCATCGGAATCAGCGCCGCCGTGGGGCTGCTCAACGGGGTCGTGATCACCAAGCTGCACGTACATCCGTTCATCGCCACCCTCGGCGTCGCGCTGATCCTCAAGGGCGTGCTCGATCACCTCTATGACGGCCCGGCCGGGAAGGTGCCCGAGTCGTTCCAGCATCTCGGCTACGACCGGATCGGCCCGATCCCGGTCTCGGCGATGCTCTGGGCGGCGGTCGCGGTCGCCGCCTGGTTCCTGCTCCGGCGTACCACGCTGGGCTACCGGATCTACGCGGTGGGCGGCGATCAGGAGGTCGCCCGCCTGTCCGGGGTACGGACCGACCGCATCGTGATCGTCACGCACGTGCTCTGCTCACTGTGCGCCGGGATCGCCGGGCTGCTGCTGGCGAGCAGGCTCGGCGCCGGCGCCCCCACGGTCGGCACCGACGGCGGATACGACCTGGAGTCGATCGCCGCGGTGGTTCTCGGCGGCGCCGCGCTGGCGGGCGGCCGGGGCGGGGTCGGCGGCACGGTCGGCGGCGTGTTGCTGCTGGCCACGCTGGACAGCGTCTTCAACCAGCTCGAGGTCGACTCCTTCTTCAAGGACGTGGTGCGGGGCGTGGTCATCGTGACCGCCGTGGCGATCTATGCCAGGCGCAGGCAGGGGAGGCGGGCATGAAACGAACGCTGCCGATCTTCGGAGTGCTGGCCGTACTGCTGGTCGCCATCGCCGTGGTCAACCCCTTCTTCCTGGAACCCGCAGGATTCCTTGGCTTCGCCAAGCGCGCCGCGCCGCTGGTGATCCTGGCAGCCGGCCAGTACTTCGTGATCGTCTCCGGGGAGTTCGACCTGTCGGTCGGCTCCCTGGTGACCGCCGAGGTGGTCATCGCCGCCCGCCTCATCGACGGCGACGAATCGGCCACCTGGCCCGTCATCGCCCTGCTGATCCTGCTCGGCCTCCTCGTCGGCCTGGTCAACGGCGCCGTGACGACCCTGCTGAAGGTGCCGTCCTTCATCACCACGCTCGGCATGATGCTCATCCTGTCCGGTGCGGTCTTCCTGTGGACGGGGGGTGCGCCGCGCGGAGCGCTCTCGCCGGGGTTCCGCGAGTTCGGGCGGGGCAGCCTCGGCCCGATTCCCTGGTCGGTGTTGATCCTGCTGGCCGTCGGGGTGGCCGCCTTCGCGCTGATGCGGGCCAACTTCGGCAAGACGCTGATGGCCACCGGCGACAACGAGCGCGCGGCGGCCCTGTCCGGGGTGCGGGTCGCCCGGGCCAGGATCCTCGCCTTCATGCTCTCCGGCCTGGCCGCCGCGGTCGCCGGGGTCCTGCTCGGAGGTTTCGCGGGTGTCTCCGCCCAGGTCGGACAGGGACTGGAGTTCCAGGCGATCACGGCGGTCGTCCTCGGCGGCGTGGTCCTCGGCGGTGGACGCGGGTCGGTGGTCGCCGCGATGGCCGGCGCGCTCACCCTGGAGGCACTGTTCACCCTGCTCAACCTGTACGGGATCTCGGGGGCGTTGGAGTTCACCGTGCAGGGGGTCATCATCATCGCGGCCGTCGCGGTCGGAGCCGTACGGCTGCCTTTCAAACTCAGGGCAAGCACCTGAACACCCCCCCGAGAAATATGTAAGAAGGAGACCCCTATGTTGCGTCGCCGGCCCGTAGTAGCCGTACTTTCCGCGGCGGCTCTGGTGTCGTTCACCGCCGCCTGCGCAAGCGACAAGCCGGCCACGCCGGTCGGTCAGTCCTCGGCCCCGGGTGCCACCGCGTCATCGGCTGCCCCGGCCGGTGCGGGGACCGGAGAACAGTCCAAGTTCTTCGTCCAATCCGACTACGACGCCCAGCTCGCCATGCGCGCGCAGACCCCGGAAGGGCCTGCGGACAAGCCGTGGGAACAGGCCATCGCGCCGCAGATGACCTCCACCGCCACGTACAAGAAGGACGGGCCGTACGAGATCTGCTTCTCCAACGCGGCGGTCAACAACCCCTGGCGGCAGGTCGGGTGGAAGACCATGCAGGCCGAGGCGGCGACGCACAAGGAGATCTCCAAGCTCACCGCGCTCGACGCCGAGGGCAAGGACGACAAGCAGATCTCCGACATCGCCGAGTTGCAGGCCAAGGGCTGTGACGCGCTGATCGTCTCGCCGAACACGACGGCGACGCTCACCCCTGCCGTCAAGGGCGCCTGCGAGGCCAAGGTCCCGGTCATCGTCTTCGACCGCGGTGTGGAGACCGACTGCCCGGTGACGTTCATCAAGCCGATCGGCGGCTACGCCTTCGGCGCCGACGCCGCCGAGTTCCTCATCGAGAAGGTCCCCGCCGGCGGCAAGATCCTCGCGCTGCGCATCCTGCCCGGCGTGGACGTGCTGGAGACTCGCTGGTCGGCGGCGAAGGTCGCCTTCGACAACAGCGAGGTCGAGGTGGTCGGCGTCGAGTTCACCGATGGCGACGCGGCCAAGACCAAGAGCATCGTCAGCGACTACATCCAGCGCTACGGCAAGATCGACGGCGTCTGGATGGACGCGGGCGCGACCGCGGTGGCCGCGATCGAGGCGTTCGAGGACGCCGGGCTGCCGGTGCCGCCGATCAACGGCGAGGACCAGCAGGACTTCCTGCAGAAGTGGAAGGACGGCAACCTCACCGCCGTCGCCCCCACCTACCCCACCTACCAGTGGCGCACTCCGATCATCGCCGCGCTGAAGATCCTCAAGGGTGAGGAGGTGCCCAAGCTCTGGAACCTTCCCCAGCCCAAGATCACCTCGGCCAGCCTCGACACCTACCTCCAGCCGAACATGCCGCCCCTGCACTACGCCCTGTGCGGCTGCGAGACCATGCCGGGCTTCCCCGAGAACTGGGGCGGTAAGAAGGGGTGAACGAATGTTCCCTGTTGGAGTGAACACCTGGGTGTGGGTATCGCCGCTGACGGACGATGACCTGGAACACCTTGTGCCGAAGGTCGCCGCCTGGGGGTTCGACGTCATCGAGCTGCCGGTCGAGCAGCCCGGTGACTGGGACCCCAAGCGGGGGGCGGCGCTCCTGGCCGAGCATGGGCTGGCCGCGTCGGTGGTGCTGGTCATGCCGCCCGGGCGGGAACTCGTGGCGGCCTCGGCGGAGGTGGTGGCGGGCACCCAGGACTACCTTCGTCACTGCGTCGACGTCGCAGCGGCCGTCGGATCACCCGTGATCGGCGGCCCCGCCTACGCCTCCGTCGGCCGGACCTGGCGGATGTCCCCCGGCGAGCGCCGGGACGCCTACGCGGAACTGCGGAAGAACCTGGCGCCCGTGGCCGAGTACGCGGGCGAGCGCGGCGTGCGGATCGCCGTCGAGCCGCTCAACCGTTACGAGACCAGCCTGATCAACACCGTCGAACAAGCACTGGAGGCGCTGCCTGACAATTGCGACCTGGCATTGGACATCTACCACATGAACATCGAGGAGAAGGACCCGGCGCAGGCCGTACGCGCCGCGGCGGGCCGGATCGCACACGTGCAGGTGTGCGGCACCGACCGGGGCGCCCCGGGCGCCGATCGCTTCGACTGGGCCGCCTTCACCCGGGCCCTGCGTGAAACCGACTACACAGGGCCCCTGGTCATCGAGTCCTTCACCGCGCACAACCAGACGATCGCCACCGCGGCCTCCATCTGGCGGCCGCTGGCCCCGACCCAGGACGCCCTCGCTGTTGACGGGCTCGCGTTCCTGACAACCCTCTGATCTCTCACCCCTGTCCGGGGCTCGTCGTTCGCAGCGAGCCCCGGCAGGGCTGCCCACGGTAGAGAGAACGCGGTAGAGAAACATCACACATCCCCCCCGGAGATCCGCCATGCGTCGATTTCTTGCTGCCCTCATCCTTCCGATCCTGCTGACGTTAATGGGAACAGGCCCCGCCTCCGCCTCCGCCTCCGCCCGCCATGAGACCTTTCGGGCGCTGTTGTTCACCAAGGCCGTCGGGTATGTGCACACCTCGATCCCGGCCGGCGTCCAGATGGTCAAGGAACTGGCCGCGGACAACCATTTCGCGGTGGTCGAGACCGCCGACTCCAGCGCCTTCAACGACGCGAACCTGGCCACGTTCGACGTGGTGATCATGCTGCAGAACTCCGGCATGGTCTGGGAGAACGACGAGCAGCGCCAGGCACTGCAGAAGTACGTCCGCTCCGGCAAGGGCGTCGTCGGCATCCACAACGCCCTCGACATGGGGATCGAGAACGACTTCCCCTGGTGGGACGACCTGGTCAACGGCGGCGCCCACATGCCCGCCCACTCGCCGGGCGTGCTGCAGGGCACCGCCAAGGTCATCGACCGGGTCCACCCCTCCACCAAGAACCTGCCCCATCGGTGGCAGCGGCCCGAGGAGTGGTACAACTTCGCGCCCAACCCCCGCGGCAACGTGCACGTCCTGGTGACCGCGGATGAGACCACCTACAACCCCGGTGGCTCGGCCATGGGAGCCGACCATCCGATCTCCTGGTGCCGCAAGGCCGAGGGCGGCAAGGTGTGGGCGACGGCCATGGGACACGACGCCGCCTCCTACAGCGAGGCGCCCTTCCGTGAGCACGTGCTCGGGGGTGTCAAGTGGGCCGCCGGCGCCGAGGAAGGCGACTGCGGCGGCACGGTGAACAGCAGCTTCGAGAAGGTCACGCTCGACGACAACACCGCCGACCCGATGGAGCTGGACGTGGCCGCCGACGGCCGGGTCTTCTACGTCCAGCGCAAGGGCGAGATCAAGATCCACAAGCCCGACACCCACAGCACGGTCACCGCCGCCACGCTCAGCGTCTACACCGGCGGCGAGGACGGCCTGGTCGGCATGGAACTCGACCCGAAGTTCGCCGAGAACGGCTGGATATACCTCTACTGGTCGCCTGCGGACAGCACCGAGGACGTCAACCGGCTCTCCCGCTTCACCGTGAGCGGCGACTCCATCGACCTGTCCACCGAGAAGAAGATCCTTGAGGTGCCCGCCTACCGGCAGCGGACCTACCCCGAGCCCGGTCACACCGGGGGCGCGGTGGAGTTCGGGCCCGACGGCACCCTTTATCTGAGCACCGGCGACGACGTCCCGCCGAACCTGTCGCCCGACTGGCAGGGATATGCGCCCATCGACTGGCGGCCGGGACAGCAGATGCTGGATGCCGCCCGTACCTCGGGCAACACCAACGACCTGCGCGGCAAGATCCTGCGCATCAAGCCGAAGGCCGATGGCGGCTACGACATCCCCGAGGGCAACCTGTTCTCGCCCGGCACCGCCAAGACCAGGCCCGAGATCTACGCCATGGGCTTTCGCAACCCGTTCAGGTTCACCGTGGACGCCAAGACCGGGTACGTCCACGTGGCCGACTACGGCCCCGACCGGGGCGGCGCGACGACCGATCGCGGTCCCGAGGGCCTGGTGGAGTACAACGTCATCAAACAGGCCGGCAACTTCGGCTGGCCGTTCTGCCACGGTGACAACCAGCCCTACGCGCCCTACAACCCCGACACCAAGGTGGCCGGACCCAAGTTCGACTGCGCCAACCCCGTCAACGACTCACCCAACAACACCGGGCTGACCGAGTTGCCGCCGATCCAAAAGCCCGTCATGTGGTACGGCTACGGCACCTCGCCGAAATTCCCCGAGCTCGGCTCCGGCGGCTCCGCCCCGATGAGCGGCCCGGTCTACCGCTTTGACGCCGACAGCACCTCCGAGACCAAGTTCCCGGCCTACTTCGACGGGGTGAACTTCTTCTACGAGTGGTCGCGCCACTACATCAAGGAGATCCACCTCGACGGCGACGACCAGGTACTGAAGATCAACAGCTTCCTGCCGAACCAGACCTTCCTCAAGCCGATGGACATGACCTTCGGCCGCGACGGCTCGTTGTACCTGCTGGAATGGGGCAACTCCTTCGGCGGCGGCAACAACGACTCGGGCCTGTACCGCATCGACTACTCCGCAGGCGCCCGGTCGCCGATCGCCAAGGCCAAGGCGTCCCGCACCGACGGTCCCGCCCCGCTCACCGTCGACTTCGACAGTGCCGGCAGCCTCGACCCCGACGGCGACCCGATCGAGTTCGCCTGGGACTTCGACGGGGACGGCACCTTCGACGCCACCGGTGCCACGGCGAGCCACACCTACTCCTCGGCCGGTCGGTTCACCGCCCAGCTCAAGGTGACCGACGTCACCGGCAAGGAGGGGTTCGCCAACGTGCTGATCACGGTGGGCAACACCTCCCCCACCGTCACCATCGAGATGCCGCTGAACGGAACTCTGATCGAGTTCGGCCAGGACGTGCCGTACAAGGTCAAGGTCACCGACCCCGAGGACGGCACGATCGACTGCTCCAAGGTGCTGGTGGCCCCGGCGCTTGGACACGACGACCACGAGCACGAGACCATCGAGATCCCCGGGTGCGAGGGCACCATCTCGACCAGCGACATCGGCGGACACCCTGAGGGAGCCAACCTCTACTACGCCATCAACGCGCACTACACCGACAAGGGCGACAACCCGCTCACCGGTTACGCCAAGGCGGTCCTGCAGCCCCGGCACAAGCAGGCCGAGTACTTCACGGCGAGCTCCGGCATCCGGGTCATCGACCAGTCCGGCGCGGAGAGCGGCAAGCGCATCGGTGACATCAGCAACAACGACTGGATCGCCTTCACCCCGATGGACCTGAACGGGGTAACCGCAGTCAGCTACCGCCTGTCCAGCCCGTCCGGCGGAGGCTCGGTGGAACTGCGCGCCGACTCGCCCACCGGCACGCTGCTGGCCACCACCCCCGTTCCCAACACGGGGGACTGGAACAACTACCAGATGACGCTCGCGGTCCCGGTCAAGTCCGACGTCCGCAGTAAGACGCTCTACGTCGTCTTCAAGAACAGCCAGAACAACGCCTTCGACCTGGACGCCATCCAGTTCACCGGCGAAAACACCGGTCCCCGGCTGGAGCCGGGCAACTACACGATCACGGCCAAGCACAGCGGCAAGAACGTCACGCCGACCGGCGACGCCGACAACGCCAAGATCGTCCAGAACAGCGCGACACAGGGCCCCGAACAGAAGTGGGAGGCCATCGCGCTCTCGGACGGCAGCTTCCAGTTCAAGAACCTCAAGAGCGGCAAGTGCCTGGACGTGCCCGGCACCCCGGTGGGCACCCAGCTCCTCCAATGGACCTGCCACGCCACCTCCGTCCCCGACCAGGTCAACCAGCGGTTCAACCTCGTCGCGACCGGCGATCACTACCGGATCAGCTCGGCCAGGACCGGCCTGTGCCTCGGCGTCAGCGGCGGATCCCAGGCCGACGGCGGCGCGCTCATCCAATGGAACTGCCTTGACGTCGACGACCAGAGGTTCAGGTTCACCCCAGCCGCCGGCGCCGACAAGACACCGCCCGTGACCACGGCCAAGGCCGCCCAGCCGAACGGCAAGGATGGTTGGTACACCTCCGGGCCCGTCGAGGTCTCACTGACCGCCGTCGACGACGCCTCCGACGTGGCCGCCACCGAGTATCGCCTTGACAGCGGCGTCTGGACCCCCTACACCGAGACGGTCCTGGTCAGCGGCGACGGAATGCGTGAACTCGAGTACCGATCTCGCGACGGAGCGGGCAACGTCGAGGAAGCTCGCCTACTCACCCTGAAGATCGACACCAGTGCTCCGCAGACGACCGCGTCGTTCGCCGCGCCAAACAACGCGGGCTGGAACAAGGGCGATGTGCCGGTTCTCCTGACCTCGCAGGATGCCGCCTCAGGGGTCGCCCGTATCGAATACTCCCTCGATCAGGCGGACTGGAAGGCCTACGCCAATCAGCCCGTGGTGGTCAGTGGGGACGGTCAGCACGAGGTGCGCTACCGGGCCGTCGACACCGCCGGCACCACCGAACAGGAGAAGGCCGCCGTCCTCAAGATCGACGGAACTAACCCGACTCTGATGGTGTCCGGTGTCGCGGACGGCGAGGTGTACGGCGACTCCCAGGACCTGCGCATCACCTGGCAGGCCGTGGACAGCACCTCCGGCGTGAAGACGATGTCGGGCACGCTCGACAGCGCTGCCCTCACGTCCGGCTCGGTGCTGCCGCTGTTCACCCAGACCCTGGCAAGCCACACGGTCATGGTCGCCGCAGACGACAACGCGGGTAACTCGACCACGACGAACGTGCGGTTCAGCATCACCACCTCCATGCGGGACATGCAGAACCTGATCGACAGGTTCCGTGCCACCAACTGGCTGTCCGTGACCGCACACAGTGCGCTGACCAAGGAGCTGACCAAGGCCCGCAAGGCGGAGTCGTCGGGCAAGGACGCCAAGGCTCTCCGTCAGCTGGCCAATTTCAAGAACTTGCTGGCCGACCAGCAGCTGGTGCCGAGGACCGACGTCCGCGACACCTTGACCCGCGACGCCGACAAGGTGATCACAACCATCAATTGAGAACGCCCCTGGTCGTAAGAGGCACCGGGCTACACTGCGCGACAACATAGCCCCACCTCCTCAGCACGCATGGCCGTGCCCTCTCCCCGGCGGGGG
>NZ_JBEXUE010000264.1:0-14129 GCF_040614275.1 Streptosporangium sp. NPDC006013 | reverse complement strand
CACCTGCCCGGTCGCCGTTGACGTTGATCGCGACCATGCGGCCGCCGTCGCGGGTGCCGTAGGCGTACGACCAAGGTTTCCTCCCTACAGTGAACAACCGGCTCTTCGTGCCGCGTCTTCGGTGAAGGAGAACCGCCCGGCCGCGGAAGCCGGGCGGTGATTTCATGAACCCGCTGAAGATCGAATGGTGCCCGTCCGGCATCATTACGGTGTGATCGAGACGTCTGACACCGGTTGGTACACGGTTCGATGTGTTTTCCGCTGGGGGGCGCCATACGACACCTACGAGGAACGGGTCACCCTGTGGCGCGCCGGTTCGTTTGACGAGGCCATTGTCATGGCGGAACGCGAGGCCGCGAGATACGTCACCGGTACCGCGTTCGAGTATCTGGGACTGGCGCAGGCGTACCGGATGTCAGACGACGTGATCGAGCCGGGCACGGAGGTCTTCTCCCTCCTCCGGGACAGCGATCTCGAACCGGAGGAGTATCTCAACACCTTCTTCGACACGGGTGACGAGCGGCAGGAACAGGCCTTGTAGGGCCACGCTTGAATGCCGGCACTCCGCACGGATGTCCTTACCCGCCGAGAGCGGCGGGGCCGCCCCCTGAGCGGGTCCTGACCGGGCGAGCGTGCCTGTCACGACTGGTCGACGAGCCCGAGCCGGGAAAGGAATCCCGGGGGAGTCACGGATTCCGGGTCAGCCCGGAGAGGAAGTCGCCTTGGGCGACGGAGGGGTTTTCGAGTGCTCGGCGCACTTGGCGTCCCACTCGGGTATGCGGAGCAGCGCGGGGTTGGCGACGCCGCTCTCGCCGCGTGTCCCGCTCGACGTGGCGGCGAAGGCCAGGCCCTCGACACAGATCCGGGCGACGTTGGGGAAATTGTCGGCGTTGCGGAAGACCTCGATGTAATCGACATCGCCGACCCTGTCAGGCGCCGCGTTTTCCTTCCCGCCGCGATCGCCCAACTGGTCCGAGGAGCAACCGGTCAGCAGGAGGGCGGCGAGAACTGCTCCGGTCCAACCGGTGGCCACCAAGCGTGCCATTCGTTACTCCCTGTAAACGGCAAGGGCCTGTCGGATATCGGGCGCCGATCTTCCCGACATGGCCAGCATATCCACAGCCGATCGGCAGTGATCGATCGACGAATCTCCCATCGACCCTGCCATGTCGACGCCGTGCCGATCCTTTGGCGACGGGCTCTCTGCGGAGAGGGGGACGGTTGGGCCTCATTGTTGCCGGTGTTCTGCTCTAACCTGCTTTCTCATGTTCAAACCCCCCGTGCTGCTGGCCTCGGCCCTCCTCGGCGTTCTCCTCATCTCCGGCAGTGCCGAGGCTCTCGCCTCTCCTGTCAGGGACGTGCCCGTGCTGACCGACAACAGCCTCTACCGCAGCGGCAGGATCAAATCATCGGAATGTCCTGACGGCGCGCTCAGCACCCAGAGCGTCGCGGACGCCAAGCGCACCCTCGTCGGGTTGTGGAGCTGCCTGAACGCTTCGTGGTCGGCCCATTTCAAGCGCGCCAAGCTGCCTTTCGCGCCCGCCAAGCTCGTCGTCCTCGCCAAGCAGACGCAGTTCTGCGGGAAAAAGTGGCACAAGGACATCAACTCCCGTTACTGCTCCGCGACGAAGACGATGGCGATACTGGTGGACGAGGATTACTACCTGCCGACCCGCGAGATCTACCACTTCCACTACGTCGCCAGGCTCTACGGCAACCATCTGCAGTTCCTCACGGGCATCACCGATGCTTACGGCGCGTTGCCGTCCAAAAACCAGACCGAGCGTTTCGAGCGGGTCCGGCGCTGGGCCCTGCAGGCGGACTGCCTGGGTGGAGTTTTCCTGGGAAGCGTCTGGAAGAGCGCGGGGCAGGACAGCGAGGGCTGGCCCGCGCTGCTGGAACTCGTGAAGGAGAACGGCGACCACAACTCCAAGAAAGACCGCTATTTCGCCAAGGGCAAGAACATCGTCTACTGGCTCGACCGCGGTTTCAGGAGCGGCGACCCGGGCTCCTGTGAAACCTGGGCGGTGCCCTCCTCACGCGTTGCCTGACGGTCGGGATTCGGCGCCGCAGAAGGGCTTCTGAAGGCCTTCCGCAGGGGTGCCGAGAGGAGGCGGTGACACACCGCCCGGTAAAAGACCTGGGCGGTGTGTCACTACTCGCACACGCGGCCCTGTCCAGGGCCGGACGCTGTGCGGGATCCAGCGAGGAACTAGCTGTAGACGCCGAACTCCCAGAGGGAGTAGCCGTACGCGGTGCCGCGCTGGGTGAGGTTCACCCGGACGTACCTGGCGGACGCGGTGAGGTCGATGGAGTCGAACCCACCGTCGCCGGTCGTGGTCGAGTAGGCGTTGCTCCAGGTCGAGCCGTTGGTCGAGGTCTGGATCTGGTACGCCTTGCCGTACGCGCCCTCCCAGCCGAGCTGGATGTGCTTGATGGCGGTGGTCGCGCCGAGGTCCACCTGGATCCACTGCGGGTCGGCCCACTCGCTGGCCCAGCGGGTCGAGAAGTTGCCGTCGGTCGCCCGGCCTGGGGTGAACGGGCCGCCGTCACCGGTCGCCTGGTAGGTGGAGGCGGTGGTCGGCTTGCCGAGCGCCACGTTGGTTCCGGCGACCGTGGGCGGGACCACGCGGAAGGAACGCTGCTCGATGCCGGCGTTGCCGTGCCCGTCGAAGGCGTACACGTACACCTTCCACACGCCCATCTGCTCCGGTGCGGTCACCGAGAACCTGCCGGGGCCGGTCTGGGTGAACCTGACGTTGTCGAAGCCGCGGTTGCCGTTGATGTGCTTGTTGCTGAACATCAGGTTGTAGCGGATCAGGTCGTTGTTCGGGTCGGAGGCGGCGACCTCGACGGTGAAGGGCTTGCCGGCCTGGATGGCGGTCTGCGAGCCGACGGTCATCGAGGTGATCTCCGGGGGCGTGTTCGCCGAGGGCTGCCCGGTGTAGGCCGCCTTGAGGGCGTGGTAGCCGTGCCGGCGCCAGCCGCCGGTGGTGGTGTTGAGCCACACCCCGCCGAAGTCGTTCTCCAGGCCGTAGTGGAACTCGGTGGCACCGAGCGCGACGCCGGTGTGGCCCTTGATCGCGTTCCAGCTGGCGGTGTACTGGTCCCGCTTCTGCAGGTCGGTCGGCTCGTTGGGCACGCCGTTGACGTCGTTCGGGACCTCCCACTCGCCGTCCGGTCCCGCCTCGGTGACGATGTACGGCTTGGTGTACCCGCCGCTGATCCAGTTCTGCCTGACCGTGTGGATGGCGCCGTAGGAGTTGACCGCGAGCAGGTCCAGGGCGGGGGAGTGGGCCTTGTAGTAGGTCCAGGCGTGGGTGTAGGCGTCGGTGGAGGTGACCGGGTGGTTGGGGTCGGCGGCGTGGATCGCCTCCGCCACCTCGTTGACGAACTTCGCGTACGCCACCCGTCGCTGCTCGACCACGTCGGCCGGCAGGCCGTGGTCCTGCATGGTGAGGATGACCTCGTTGCCGACGTCCCACATGAGCACGCCCTGGCGGCCCTTGAGGGCGTTGACCCGGGCGACGATCTCGTTCTTCACGCTGGTCTTGTACGCGGTGTCGTTGACGTAGTCGGCGCCCTGGTTGAGCCAGTGCCCGACGATGACCTTGATGCCCTGCTGGGCGGCCCGATCCAGCAGTGCCGGGGTGTGGGTGTCGTCGACGCCCCAGGTACGGATCGTGTTGACGCCCATGGCCGCGAGGTCGCGCATGTAGCCGTCGGCCGCGGCCTGCGGCGGGCCGTAGGTCAGGCCCTTGATCACATACGGCGAACCGTTCACCTGGAGCTGCCAGTTGCCCTGGGAGCCGGTCACCCTGACCGTGCTCGGGCCGGCCGGGGTCGCCGGGTCGGTCATGGCGGCGGGAGTGGTGCCGGTCTGCCGGGAGACCGATACCTTGTCCACGCTCAGCACGCCGCCCGAGGTGGTGGCGGCGGTCGGTGTCGTGACGCCCGCGAGCGCGTTGGGTAGCGAGCCGCCGATGGCCAGGTCGAGGCGGAGGTAGAAGCCGTGGTGCAGGGCGGCCTTCCAGGCGGCGACGCCGACCTGGCTCTCACGCACGATCCAGGTCTGCCTGCCGTCGAGGTAGAAGCGGATCTCCTCGTCGGTCTTGGTGCGGTCGATGACCTGGGCGTACTCGTGGTAACCGTTCTGGCAGCCGTCGCAGGTGGCGAAACCGCTGGTGCGGCCGTTGTACTCGTTGCACACCCCGTCGGGGGCGTTGCCGCAGTGCAGGGTGTTGGCCAGCTGGTCGCGGCCGTTGACGCCGGTCATGATGTCGGTCTCGCCGACGGAGGGCCAGTTGTTGTAGTTGCCGCGGTAGGCGGCGCCGGTCGCCCGGAAGCCCGGCCAGTAGCCGAGGGCGTTCGTGACGTCGGGCTGCTTCAGCCGGGCGCTGAACCTGAGCATCTCGCCGGGCTTGGGCTCGAAGTCGGTGCGCTGGGTCTCGATCCGGCCCGAGGTCCAGTTGCCCGCGCCGTCCTTGATCGCTTTGATGTTCAGGTTGCCGGTGCCGTCGAGGAAGACGTTGGCCGTCGAGGCGCTCATGGTCTCGACCTCGCCGGTGCCCCAGTTCGCGGCGCCGCCGGGGTAGGAGGTGCCGGTGCGCAGGATCCAGTCGGCGGCCGAGGGGGAGGTGCCGGCCGCCCCGTTGAAGTCGTCCTTCCACACCTCGGTCCAGGTGCCGGGCTCCTCGGGCTCCTGGGGGTTGCCGCCGGTGCCTGTGCGCACCTGCATCTCCCAGAGGGAGTAGCCGTAGCCGGTCCCCCGGGCGGTGCCGTACATCCGTACGTAGCGGCCGGTGCCGGTCACGTCGAGGGTCTGGGTGCCGCCGGTGCCGGTGGTGGTCGAGTAGACGTCCGTCCACGTCGTGCCGTTGTCGGAGATCTGGATCTTGAACGCCTTGCCGTAGGCGCTCTCCCAGGTCAGCACGGCCCGGCTGATCGTCGCGGTGGCGCCGAGGTCGACCTGGAGCCACTGCGGGTCACTGGCGAGGCTGGCCCATCGGGTGTCCGTCAGGTTGCCGTCGACCGCTGCCGCCGCGCCGTAGGCGGCGCCCTCGGACGACGAGGCGGTCGCCGTCCTGCCCTGTGAAAGCAGGGTGTCGGCCGCCGCCGCGGGACTGACGAATGCCAGACCGGAGACGACCAGGGCCGCGAGGGCGGCGATGACCAGACCTAACCGGAATCGGCCCGAACCACGAGCTGGATGCACGATCTCTCCTCGAAAAGGGGATGCCTGCCATCAACGCGGCAGGGGGGGAGAGCGCTCTCCGTAACCGAGGGTGCTACCGGAGATCGAGCGGTGTCAAGGCCCTTCTTCGCGCGAGTCCGAAACGCGCTGCTCACGCTCTGGAAACCTGCCGCCGGCCGAGACGCCCCCGTAGAAGCCGCTGGTGCCGCACTCCGTGTGTCACGCACATGAACGACGGGTTTCGGGTTGGGTGCCATCTCGTCTTGACAATTCATAACAAAATGGATCAACCTCATAGGAGAGCGCTCTCCGTGCCGCCGTTTTCGACGGCCACCCCCCACAGAAGGAGAGGCAATGCACCCATCCCGAAGCCCAGTCAGGCTCCGCCTGGGACTGGTCGTCGCCACGCTCACCGCGCTGGTCGCGGCCGGTCTGGCGATCATCACCCCGGCCACCGCGGCGGACGCCCTGCTCTCGCAGGGCCGGCCCGCGACCGCCTCCTCCACCGAGGGAGGCGGGTACGGTGCCGGGGCCGCCTTCGACGGCAACAACGGGACCCGGTGGTCCAGCGCCGCCGCCGACCCGCAGTGGCTCCAGGTGGACCTCGGTGCCACCGCGACCGTCTCCCAGGTGGTTCTCAACTGGGAGGGCGCCTACGGCAAGGCGTTCAAGATCCAGGTCTCCGGCAACGGCACGGCGCCGTGGACCGACATCTACTCCACCACCACCGGCACCGGCGGCACCCAGACCCTCGCCGTCTCCGGCTCCGGCCGCTACGTGCGGATGTACGGCACCGCCCGGGGCACCGGCTACGGCTACTCCCTCTGGGAGTTCAAGGTGTACGGCACCGGCGGCGCCGGGACCACCCCGAGGCCGAAGCCGACGTTCACCGACGAGGTGACCCACCACGAGTTCCAGGCCAACTGCTCCTGGACGGCGGACCGGCCGGACGACCCGATCGTCTACCCCGGCCTGCCCGGCGCCTCGCACATGCACACCTTCGTCGGCAACAACACGACCAACGCGAGCAGCACGACCTCCTCGCTCCTCGGCGGCGGTACCTCGTGCACCAACCCGCACGACAGGTCGGCCTACTGGTTCCCGAGCTTCTACAAGGGCGACCAGCTGATCCGGCCGACCGGAAACCAGGTCATCTACTACAAGTCCGGCATCCTTGACTACTGGCAGGTGCAGCCCTTCCCGCAGGGCCTGCGCTTCGTCGTCGGCAGCCCGACCGCGACGCTGGCGGAGTTCCGCGACTCTCCCGGCACCGTCGAGGGCTTCGAGTGCGGCGACATCTCCCACAGCTGGGACATCCCGACCTCCTGCGTGGCGGGCAGCCAGGTGAACGTCCGCTACCAGTCGCCGAGCTGCTGGGACGGCGTCAACCTCGACAGCCCCAACCACAAGAGCCACATGTCCTATCCCGTCGACGGTTACTGCCCGGCCAGCCACCCGGTGGCGGTGCCGATGCTGGAGTTCAAGATCGCCTTCCCCGCGAGCGGTGACCTGTCGCAGGCGCGGCTGGCCAGCGGCCGCGGTTACACCTGGCACTACGACTTCTTCAACGCCTGGGACAGCCCCGCCATCCTTGACGCCCTGGTGACCCACTGCATCAATGGTGGTCTCCAGTGCAACCCGCGTGGCTACGACCTGTACAAGCCGCACCGCGGCGCCGCCCTCACGGAGAACTTCGAGCTCCCCTGACCGCGGATGCCAGGTCCCGGCCCCGGCGGCCGGGGCCTGGCACCCGCCCCTGACACGAGAAGGTCCATATGAGACGTGCCGGCGCGATTCTCACCCTGTTCCTCGTGTCGTTCCTCGTGTCCGGCCCGGTCGCCGGCTGCGGTGCCCACTCCCCGGCGGCCGCGCCGGGCCATCACCATGAATCCCCGGCACCGGTCGTCCCCACCGTCCTCACCGCCCCCGCCGCCACGCCGGCGGCCGGTTTCAACACCACGGACACCGCGTGGCTCCAGTTGATGATCCCGATGGACGAGCGGACGCTGCCACTGCTCGACCTCGGCGCCGAACGCGGGCACGACCCGGCGGTACGGCGGCTGGCCGCCCGGATCAGGAAGGCCCATCTGGCCGAGCTCGAACGCCTCAGGGAGATGCTGGGCCGTACCGGCCTGCCCGCGACGAACGTGCACGAAGGGCATGACATGCCGGGTATGGTCACCGCCGCCGATCTGGCGGCGCTGGGGAAGGCCACCGGTCCGGCCTTCGACCGGCTCTTCGCCGACCGCCTGCGCGAGCACCTCGACCAGTCGTGTACTTGTCCTCGACGTCGAAGGGCGGCCGGATGGAGTGGCCGGAGGCCGGGACGAAGCCGAAACGCGGGTAGTAGTCGGCGTGGCCGAGCACGAGCACGAGGTTTTCGCCCTGCTGCCGGACGGCGTCGAGGGCGGCGTGGATGGCGGCGGAACCGGCGCCGCGCCGCTGGTGCTCGGGCCTGACGGCGCACGGGCCTAGGGTGAGCGCCGGAGCGCCGTTGACGTGGCAGCGGGTGAGCAGCGCGAATCCGGCGATGGAGCCGTCGGGCGCCTCGGTGACCCAGGACAGGCCGGGAATCCACGCCTGCTGGTCGGCGCGCAGGGCCTCGACCAGGTGGGCCTCGTGCGAGGTGGGGAAGGCCGCGAGGTTGACCTCGCGGATCTGGGCGAGGTCGGCGGCGGTCTCGGTGCGGGTGATCCAGGAGGTGGTCATGGGGTGCTCGAGTCCGTTTCTGTGCTTGCCTGGGGGCGCAGGACGTAGCCGGTGTACTGGTAGTCCGTGCCGTGCTCGTGGCGCATGGTGATCTCTTGCAGGGTGGCCGCGACCGCTTCGCGCATCCCGGCCACGGTCAGGTCGGCCGCGTGGGCTCGTTCCGACAGCGGCGTGTAGTACTCCTCGAACCAGTCGCTGTCGGGGAGCGGGTGTAGCGCGGCGACGGCGTATCCGGCAGCGCGTGCCGCGGCGGCGTTCTGATCTTGGGTGCGCAGCCGGTAGTGCCGGTCCCAGAACGCCCGTGTCTCGGCGGATGGGGAGTCGGTGATCCATTCGCATTCGGTGACGACCAGCGTGCCGCCGGGGGCGAGCAGTCGCCGCCAGGAGTGCAGCGCGGTGTCGAAGCCGATGTGGTAGGCGGATCCTTCAGCCCAGATCAGGTCGAAGCTCTCACTGGGGAAGGGCAGATCCGCCATCGATGCCCGGACGGTGCGGATGGCCTCGCCGACGCTGCGGGTGGCGGCGGCTCGGGTCAGCTCGTCGAGGAACGGCTGGTGCAGGTCGAGCGCGGTGACCTCGGCGGCGGCCTCTTCGGCCAGCAGCAGGCTGGCGCGGCCTGGCCCGCAGCCGATGTCCAGCACACGCGGACGCGGTGGAAGCGGGCCGGCCAGGGCCAGCAGGCGGCGGGTGGTCGCGTCGGAGCCGGGGCCCTGGCGGGGCAGGCCGTGGTGCAGGGCGAAGAACGCCGCCACGACGGGGTCGATGATCACGTCGTGCGGGGCGTCGCTCGCGGCGGTGGCTGTTCCTTGCGGGGAAGAGTCCGGCCCTGGGCCGCGCTCGGCCGCCGGGTGGGCCTGCGGCGTCGGTGGGATGCGGTCGGTCATGATTGCTGGTCCCTGAACTTGTAGGTCGCGCGCAGATGGCTGGTGATGGCCTTCTGCCGGTTGGTACGCTCGCCGCGCAGCCGGGCATCGGTGCGCGAGGCCGCCCACGCGTTCTCGCGTTGTAGCTTGTGGTAGCTGCCCAGGCGGCGCTCGGTCAGCTTGCCCGCCTCGATGGCGGCCTGGACGGCGCAACCCGGTTCGGTGTCGTGGGAGCAGTCGCCGAAGCGGCAGTCCCGGGCGAGGCGTTCGATCTCGGCGAAGACCTGTTCCAGGCCGTCGGCGGCGTCGTAGAGGCTGATCGCGCGCAGGCCGGGCGTGTCGATGAGGACACCGCCACCGGGAAGGGGAAGCAGCTCTCGGCGGACGGTTGTGTGGCGGCCCTTGCCGTCCTGCGCCCGTACCTCGCCGATGGCCAAAAGCTCGTCGCCGAGCAGCGCGTTGCCGAGGCTGGACTTGCCCGCGCCGGAGGATCCGAGCAGGACCGTGGTGCCGCTCAGCAGCGCGGTCAACGCATCGATGTTGTGACCGGTGGCCGCGCTGGTGACCAGGATGTCCACGCCCGGTGCCAGTGCGCTCGCTTCGGCGTGCACCGCCTCGGGGTCGGTGGCCAGATCCGCCTTGGTCAAGACAACCAGCGGCCTGGCGCCGCTGTCCCAGGCGATGGCCAGCAGCCGCTCCAGCCGGGCCGCATCCAGCGGAACGGCCAGCGAGGCGGCGACGACGACGGTGTCGATGTTGGCGGCGAGAACCTGCCCGTGGGAGGACCGAGAGGCCGACGAGCGCACGATCGCGCTACAACGTGGCAGCAGGGCCACTAGTTCCGGTTCGCGGCCCAGGCGCAGCGCGGCCCAGTCGCCGGTGCAGGGCGCCAGGAGCGGGTCGGGGGAGTACAGCGCCGTGAGGGCGGCCCGCACCGGGCCGGACTCGGTGACCGCGTCACACAGGCCGCGATCCACCCGCGCGATCCGGGCCGGTACCAGGCCGGCCTCGCGATGTTTGGCGAAAGAGTTGTCGAGTGGTTTCGTCCATCCGAACCGGGACAGGCCGACGTCGGAAGGATCCGTGAAGAGATTTGGCAACGTGAGACACCTTGCGGGAAGGGGCCCCGACGAGACGCAGACACCACCCTCGCCTCGAAAGCCGGACGGCTACGGCGCGGGGAAGAAGTGGGTCAGACCGGGGCCCGGGACGTGAGGAATGTCCGGGCGCTGCACACAGCAGCGGTCTTCACCGCGGTCATCAAACCTCACCTCCCTCCCATCCGGAATCCAACACCAAACGATCAGCAGCCTAGCACTTCTAGCAGGATGCCTGTCACGGGTTCTTGCGCCGGAGAGGGTCATGAACCTTGCGTTTCGACTCTTGTCATAGGCCATCCAGGGCGAGCTCGCCAGTGAAGGTCGTCCAGATCCTTGGCAGTGGCGCTCACCAGTGGAGACATCTCCGTGCGACTCGCGACGGCGGTCGAACCGGAACACGCAAGATACCGCTGACCAGCCCTATTGGCCCTTTCCGGCTTACTTGGTCTCTCTCCCCCCACGCACACGAGGCGGCCCGGTCGGCAGCACCTCCGGGCAGCGACACACGTGGGCACGCCGTACAGACGAGGTCTGTTAATCACGACATAGCATGACCTGATGGGCATTTCCCGGCTCTCCACAAATGCGCGGCAGCGGCGCAGTTCCGAGATGCGCGCATTCCTCCGGTCGCGGCGAGCCCGGGTGACGCCCGCTGACGTGGGCATGCCGGCAGGCGAGGGCCGCCGTACGCCCGGGCTGCGGCGGGAAGAAGTGGCGGTGCTCGCCGGCATAGGAGTGTCCTGGTACACCTGGCTCGAGCAGGGACGCGACATCAACGTCTCCGCCGACGTCCTGGACGCCATCGCCAGGGTGCTGCGCCTGGAGCCCGCCGAGCGCGAGCACCTGTACCTCCTCGCCGGCCTCAATCCGCCGCAGGCGCCGCCGTCCGAAGGCCGGGTCCCCGATGCCGTGCGGCGGCTGCTGGAGGGCTGGCTGCCGCGGCCCGCGTACGTCATCGACCGGCACTGGAACGTCCTCGCAGTCAACCGCGCGACGGAGATCGTGTTCCAGTGCAACGAGTACGACCACAACTGCCTGGTCAGCTTCTTCACCAACGCCCGCTACCGTGCGGCAGTCGTGGACTGGCACGACGCGGCGCGAGCGATGATCGGCCTGTTCCGGGCGGACGCCGCCCGCTACCCGGACGATCCCGAATTCGGCCGCCTGGCCGCGGACATGTGCGCCGCGAGCCCCGCCTTCGCCGAGATCTGGGCGGAACTCCCCGTGGGCGGCCCCACTCACGGCACCAAGGCCCTGGAGATTCCCGGCCTGGGGACGCTGACCTTCGAGGCCACCACCCTGCCGCTGCCCGAACTGCCCGGCCACCGCCTGTCGCTGCACATCCCCGCGCCTGGGACGGAAACGCAGGCCCTGCTGGAGCGCTTGGTGGTGGTGTCAAACCCAGGTTCAGCCAACACTGCCGCGTAGGCTCGCACCGCTCGAGGATCGTCGTCATGAGGCGATTCACGAACAGAACAGTTTTGATCACCGGCGGCACCAGCGGCATCGGCTTCGCGACCGCGCGCAGACTCCTCGACGAGGGCGCGTACGTCGTCATCACCGGCCGCGACCAGGCCCGCCTCGACACCGCAGCAGAACGCCTGGACTCCGAGCAGGTCCTGCCCGTCCGCGCGGACGTCAGTGTCGACGCCGACCTCGATCTCCTCGTGCGACGCATCGAGACCTGGCGCGGCGCTCTCGACGCGGTCTTCGCCAATGCCGGTATTGCGGACTTCAGTCCGGAGTTCACCCCAAAGGACTTCGACCACACCGTCGGAACCAACTTCAAGGGAGTGTTCTTCACGATCCAAAAGGCGCTGCCGCTGATGGGCGACGGAGGCGCCGTCGTCATCAACGCCTCCTGGACCCTGCACCGCGGCCTCCCGGCGGCCTCGATCTACGCCGCGAGCAAGGCGGCCGTGCACAATCTCGCCCGCACGCTCGGCACCGACCTCGCGCCGCGTGGCATCCGCGTCAACTCCGTCAGCCCCGGCTATATCGAGACCGAGATGTACCGGTCCGCCATCGACCCCGACGCGGAGACTCGCATCCTGGCGGAGGTGCCGCTCGGCTCGCTCGGCCACCCGGACGATGTCGCCGCTGCCGTCGCCTTCCTGGCCTCGGACGATGCGTCGTACATCACCGGTCAGGACCTCGTCATCGACGGCGGGCTCGTGGGAGCGGCGCCCCTCGGGCTGCGCCTTTGACAGCCATACAACAGCCGTAACAGGCCCACCGCTACGCCGCCTCGGTCAGGGTGGTGAAGTCGATCGCGGGCAGGTCAGGGTCGAAGTCGTCGGGGCGCAGACGTAGCACGTCGGTCGCGTACAGGCCGAACCGGCTGATGTGCGCGGTCAGGTAGGGCGACAGCTGCGCGACGTCCTCGGCACCGATCTCCCAGCCCTCCGACAGAAAGTGGCGCATCACCTCCATCATGTCCAGCGCGGTATGGAAGATCACGCAATTGGCCAGCAGGGAGAAGAAGGCCAGGCCCTTCCAGTTACGGATGCGCGGCATCAGATCGAACCCGAACAAATGCGCCAGAGCGAAGACAGGGAACGACTGGCCCTGAGTATCGGCGTGCACCGTCTTGGGCTGGACCTCGGAGGCGTTGGCCAGCAACCCGTCGATGATGTAGATCGCCTCCCATGCCCCACAGGGCACGAATCGGGAAAACAGGGCGATGTAGGTGTCGGAGACGTAGTGGTAGGCGATCCCGCCGAATCCTCCGTAGCGGATCGAGGACTCGGCCAGCAGGTTGTCGATGTAGGTGTCGACCTGGGTGCCGTCGGTGCCCACGCTGCCGCCATCCCCCCAGGCCTTGACCACGTCCAGCTGGGCGAACGCGTTGACCACGTCGGTGATCGCCTTGTTCAGCTTGGCCAGGGTGATGTGCCGGTTCTTGGCCAGGGAGATCTCATGCGCGGTGATCCCCTCGATGTGCCGGGCCGCCTCAGCCGGGCCCATGTTCGACCCGCACGCGAACGTCGTCAACACGTAGCGGTCCTGCGGCTTCTTCAGCTTCGGGCCGTGACCGGAGGCGGGCCCGAAGTGCCGGTGCCAGCCCAGCCAGTACGCGGTGCGGGAGGCGATCTCGATCAGCGTGCGCTCGGGCGTCCGCGCCTTGATCTCCGCCCCCAGCTTGGCCGCGGTCGCGGTGGTGCCGAGCCCGGCCTGCCGCTTGAGGGTCGGGGTGCCGTCCTTGGCGAACGTCAGGTCCTCGTTGTCGGCGTAGCCGGCGTCCAGATGTTCGGCGGCCTGGCGGTGACGCTCCTTCAGCTCGGCCACGAATTCAGCTGCGGTCGCAGGTAGGCCCGCCTCGGCGCAGTAGGCCGCCAGCAGGGGCCGACACTGATCGAAGGTCAGCAGGTGGGAGCTCCAGTCGCCGTACTCCGCGGCCCCGTCCACCGCGATGTCCCCGGTGCGCAGCTCCTCGGCAAGGTAGGCGAATACCATCGCCTCAAAGTGCCGTTTGACCAGCATGCCCGGATGCTTGCGGTCGGAGATGGCGCGCAGCCAGTTGGCCGAGGCAAACCCCAGATCCAGGCGGCGGCCATCGGCGCCGCGAGCGGGGATGAAGTCGCGGGTCTTGCCCCAGTAGGTGAGGGCATGATCCAGAGCATCCAGCACGCTGCGATCGGCCGAGGTCGCCGAACCTCAACACCGCGGCCAAGGCGAGCATGGTCGACCGGTCGGCCTTGAAGAACTGCTGGATCAGCAGCTCGTGGTTGTCGTGCTGGTAGGCGGTCACCTCCTCGATGTCGGCCAGCTGCGCGGCCGCGCCACCGGCCCGCTCCACCACCTGGCGGACCGACCCCACCCCCGCCGCCCCCATCCCCGCCGCCTGCATTCGCACCGCCTTGACCGACACCTCGACCGCGGCTCCCAGGTCGGCCCTGTGGTCAGATGCCTCGGTGTCCCCGCCCACCTCAGTACTGCCGCCGGTGTCGGTGTCCTCGCCCACATCACCGACCTGACCGGTCATGGCCGTCAGGGCCATCATCACCATCCGCGCGGCCGCGGCCTCGGCCACCTCGACCGGCCCGCCCGGCACCAGGCCCTGCAGCACACCCCGGTAGGTGGAAATCAGGCTCTCCACCACCTGCCGCTGCCGCTGATGGATCTCCTCCAGCTTGGCCTTGGCCTTCTTGGCGGTGGCCGCCAAATCTGATGTACCCCGGCTTTCGTGGAGTCGCTTTGATTGACTACATGCCCCCGCCCCCTTCGAGAGGTCGGCATGTCGAAGAGATATCCCCCTGAGTT
>NZ_JBEXUE010000263.1:0-14227 GCF_040614275.1 Streptosporangium sp. NPDC006013 | reverse complement strand
CGTTAATGCCAATACCTTGCAACTACAAGCCCATGGCCTAAAGTGGAGCCAAATCCGCGCTTCGGAGGCTTGTCGTGCACGTACCCGATGCCCTGATCGGCCATCCCGCGGTGGTCGCGGGAGACCTCGACACCGGCCTCGTCGAGCGCCACCTCGATGAGCTGGTCTCCCGTGCGGGTGTCCCCGACGACGTGCTGACCGCCGCGGCCCTGGTCCTGCACCGCGAGCACGTCCCCGCGGGGTCCGCCGACCCGTGGGACGTCCCCGACGGCTGGCGGCTGGGCGAGGCGGCGTGGACCGTCTACCGGCTGGAGAGCCGCGACGGGGTCCACGAGCTCAGGGTGCGCGGCCTGCCCGCCTCCGGCGCCGAGGTCCTGCTCTCCGGCGGCCTCTCCGGCGACGGCGCGGGTGCCGGCGCCGAGACGGTACCGGCGCTGCTGGCCGACGAGGGCGACGACCTGCTCGTCACCCTTGGTGAGACCGCGAGACGCTACGCCGTCGCCAGGGACGGCGACACGGTGTGGCTCGGCCGCGACGGCGACGCCTGGGCGTTCACCCACCGCCACCTGGGCGACCCAGGCGACCGGGCGGGCGCGGGCGGTCCGGGGGACGGTCTGGTCCGCAGCCCGATGCCGGGCACCGTTCTGGTGGTGAAGGTGGCCGCCGGTGACCGGGTCACCGAGGGGCAGCCGCTGCTCATCGTGGAGGCGATGAAGATGGAGCACACCGTGACCGCGCCGATCGACGGGGTCGTCGCCGAGCTGCGGGTCCGGACGGGCCAGGCGGTCGGCATGGACGCCGTGCTGGCCGTGGTCGGCGGACAGGAGCGGTGATGCGCGCCGTACCGGAACGTCAGGGAGACGAGGGAGCATGATGCGCGAGCCGCAGAGGATCGGGGCGGAGGGACTGCCCGAGCGGGTCACGATCTACGAGGTCGGGCCGCGCGACGGGCTGCAGAACGAGGCGGCGGTGGTTCCCGTCCGGGTCAAGGCCGAGTTCATCGCCCGGCTGGCCGCCGCGGGACACCAGGTGATCGAGGCCACCAGCTTCGTGCACCCCAAGTGGGTGCCCCAGCTCGCCGACGCCTCGGAGTTGCTGGCGGTCATGGAGCGGGTCCCCGGTGTGCGCTACCCGGTGCTCGTGCCCAACGAGCGCGGCCTGGACCGCGCGCTCGAACACGGCGTCCAGGAGATCGCGATCTTCGCGAGCGCCACCGAGACGTTCGCGGGCCGGAACCTCAACCGGACGCTGGAGTCGCAGTTCGACATGTTCGAGCCGGTGGTCGCACGGGCGCTGGCGCACGGCCTGAAGGTCAGGGCGTACGTGTCGATGTGCTTCGGTGACCCTTGGGAGGGCCCGACGCCGATCGCCCAGGTCGTCTCCGTCGGGCGCAGGCTGCTCGACCTGGGCTGCTTCGAGCTGTCGCTCGGCGACACCATCGGCGTCGGCACCGCCGGCCACGTCGCCGCGCTGATCGAGGCCTTCGGCGACCCCTCCCGGCTCGCGGTCCACTTCCACGACACCTACGGCCAGGCCCTGGCCAACACGCTCACCGCGCTGCGGGAGGGCGTGAGGGTGGTCGACGCCTCCACCGGAGGCATCGGCGGCTGCCCGTACGCCGAGAGCGCCACCGGCAACCTCGCCACCGAGGACCTGGTCTGGATGCTGCACGGTCTCGGCGTCGAGACCGGCCTTGATCTTCCGTCGCTGGTGGAGACCAGCACCTGGCTGGCCGGAAGGCTCGGCCGCCCCAGCCCGTCGCGGGTCGTCCAGGCCCTGGCCGGGAGCCCGTCCCGCACCCCCGTGGAGAAGGAGTGACCATGCCCAAGCTGACCGGCGAGTACGAGGAGCTGCGCAAGACCGTCGAGGCGTTCGCCCGCGACGTGGTGGCCCCGGTGATCGGTGACCTCTACGAGCGCGAGGAGTTCCCCTACGACATCGTGCGGCAGATGGGCGCGATGGGCCTGTTCGGGCTGCCGATCTCCGAGGAGTACGGCGGCATGGGCGGCGACTACTTCGCGCTCTGCCTGGCCCTGGAGGAACTGGCCAGGGTCGACTCCAGCGTGTCGATCACCGTCGAGGCCGCGGTGTCGCTGGGCGCCATGCCGATCTACCGGTTCGGCACGGCCGAGCAGCGCGCCGAGTGGCTGCCCCGGCTGACGTCGGGCGAGATGCTGGGCGCCTTCGGTCTCACCGAGCCGGGCGGCGGCTCCGACGTGCCGGGCGGCATGCGCACCACGGCGGTGCTGGACGGCGACGAGTGGGTGATCAACGGCACGAAGGCGTTCATCACCAACTCCGGCACCGACATCACCGGCGTCATCGGTGTGGCCGCGATCACCGGCGAGCGGGCCGACGGCAAGAAGGAGATCTCCACGATCCTGGTGCCGGCGGGCACCCCGGGCCTCACCGTCGCCAAGAAGTACTCCAAGGTGGGCTGGAACTGCTCCGACACCCGCGGGCTCTCCTTCGACGACTGCAGGGTCCCGGCGCGGAACCTGCTCGGTGAGCGTGGGCGCGGCTACGCGCAGTTCCTGCAGACCCTCGACGAGGGCCGCATCGCCATCGCCGCGCTCTCCACCGGGCTGGCCCAGGGCTGCGTGGACGAGTCGCTGCGCTACGTCCGCGAGCGCCGGGCGTTCGGCCACCCCATCGGCCACTACCAGGCCATCCAGTTCAAGATCGCCGATATGGAGGTGCGCACCCACACCGCCCGCCTGGCCTACTACCACGCCGCGGAGAAGATGCTCGCGGGGGAGCCGTTCAAGAAGGAGGCGGCCATCGCCAAGCTCGTCGCCGGCGACGCCGCCATGGACAACGCCCGCGACGCCACCCAGATCTTCGGCGGCTACGGGTTCATGAACGAATATCCGGTCGGCCGCTTCTACCGCGACGCCAAGATCCTGGAGATCGGCGAGGGCACCAGCGAGGTCCAGCGCATGCTGATCGCCCGCGAGCTGGGGCTCGGCGACCTCTGAGCCATCGAGAGGGCGGCGGTCCCGGCCGGGTGAGCAGGCACAGGGCCGCCGCCTGGGGCGGTGAGTTCGGGGCGTCAGTGTGCGGGGATCGTCGCGATGAAGCCGTGCCCCGCGAAGGTTCCGGAGACGGTGGTGTCATCCTTGGGGCGGAAGGCCTTCCACGAGAGCCTCACCGGGTGGGACCCGCCGTCGCCGTCGATGACGGTCAGCCGGGCCGTGGCGTCATCGCCCAGGCGGATCTCGCCGTTCACCGTGAGGTCGCCGACGAAGCGGACGTCTCGCAGCCGGACGGTGGCCGCCTTGTCGTCGAACGTCAGCAGGCCGCCGCGCAGGCCCGCCTCCGTGGCCGGCTGCCAGTACGGGGACCTGAGGGGGTTGCGCCTGGCCGTCGCGTCGGCGACGGTGGCGAAGGCGGCCGCGAGGACCTGCCGCTCTCCGGCGGCCAGGCGGGTGCCGCGTGCCGGAGGCACCTGCGCCACGGTCTCGGGGAAGGAACCGAGGGCGCGGTAGTTCGCCTCGTCGCAGCGGGGCTTGTCGTCGAAGGCGCCCGGGCCGGTGAGGAAGGCGCGCATCGCATCGCGGACGCACCCGTTCACCTGGGGGCCCGTGGTGAGGTTGTGGGAGGCGAAGCGAACCCGGGAAAAGGTGGAACCGGGGAAGCGCCGGGTCACCGCGGCCGCCTCCGCCGGGGTGGTCGAGTCGAAGTCCCCGCCCAGGGCCAGGACCGGCACCCGAGGGTGTTCCGCGCCCGGCGGTACGGGCGGGCTGTCGCGAGGAGTCGGCCAGCCGACGCAGATGTCCTGCATGCCGAGGACCGGTCTTCCCGGGAGGGATCCGCCCAGGTCCGTGACGGTGAAAGGCCTGAAGGGGCGCTTCTCGTCGTAGTAGCGGTCCAGCCGGCGCCGCCGCTCGTCCGCCGGAGCGGCGCGCTCGAAGGGGAAGGCGGCGTCACCGCACATGTAGGAGAGCAGGCCCGCCAGTTCCGCCCCGCGCGGCGGCGCGGCCGGGGCCGCGTCGATCACTCGCACCAGCCGGCGCAGCGGGAGCGGATCGCCGTCCAGATAGGCGGCGACGGCCGCGCTCTCCTCGCGGCCGACCAACGGCAGATAGAGGTTGTTCGTCAGGTGCGCGAGCGACGAAAGCCGCAGTTCCGGATCGGGGTGGGTGCGCAGGTGCCGTACCAGCTTGGCGAGGGCGTCGGCGGGATCGCCCGGCAACCGCCGACAGGCGCGAGAGGGGGCACAGGCCACGTCGAGCAGGTCGGCGCGGGTCCGGATCGGCCCGGTCAGGTAACCGTCCTGACCGGTGGCCACAATGCTGTCGAGCAGCACCCCGGAGACGCTGCCCGGGTGCCGGGTGGCGTACGCCTGGGCGAACAAGGTGCCGTACGAGATGCCGTAGAACATCACTTTCGGTACGCCCAGGGCATCGCGTACGGCGTTCATGTCGGTGACGGCCTGGTCGGTGGTGAAGAACCGGCCGCGAGGACCCAGCTGGGTGGCACAGGCGGTGACGGTCTCCTGGTGTTCCAGGTCGAGCCCCGGACAGAGCACGGGGCTGGACTTCCCCAGACCGCGCGGCTCGACCACCAGCAGGTTGTGCCGGTCGAGCACCGGTCCCAGTGCCTCGGTCAGGGACGGCACCGCGGGGAGCGCCGGCGACGGCCCGCCCGGATTGGCCAGTACGGTCCCGGCCGCCGGGCGGGAGGCGTCCTTTCTGGGTAGCCAGGCGAACGCCACCGTGATCCGCTCCGAAGCGGGGTCGTTCCAGTCGAGCGGTACCCGTATCTCCCCGTCGCAGCGGGTCTTCGCCGAAGCGCACGGATGCCGGAACCCGCCCGCGTTCGGGCGGGGCGTGTCGTGGTCGCGGGCGGTGGCGTTCGGAGCGGTGAGGACCGAGGCGAGAAGCGTCCCGCAGGTGCCCGCCGTGACGAGCGCCGCCGTGGCCCGGCGCGTGATGGATCGCTGGTCTGCGTTCATGCCTTCCAGGCTTGCCCACGATCGGGACCGGCTCCTCGTAGCCGGGAATGGTTTCCCCCTGGGAGCCGAGCCCCGGCCGCCTCCCCGTATGGGAGCACGGTCCCATGGAACCGGAAGGGGAAAGATCAGCCGGCGGTGCCCGGGGTGACGAAACCCGCCTCGTAGGCGACGACCACCGCTTGGGCCCGGTCGCGGACGCCGAGTTTGGCGAACAGGCTGGTCACGTGGTTCTTCACGGTGGAAACCGCCACGTCCAGCGTCCCGGCGATCTCCAGGTTCGACTGCCCCCGTGCGATGAGGAGCAGCACCTCACGCTCCCGGTCGGTCAGCCCGGCAAGCTCCGGCGGCATCGTCGCGGGCCGGGGCCGTACGGCCCGGACGAACGTGCCGATCAGCCGGGTCAGCAGCCGCGGCGCGACGACCGAGTCGCCGCGGTGCACCACCCGCACGCCCTCCAGTAACTCCTCGGGCGAGACGTCCTTGGGCAGGAAACCCGAGGCCCCGGCCCGCAGCGCCTCGATGACGTACTCGTCCAGGTCGAAGGTGCTCAGCGCGAGCACGCGCACGCCGGGCAGCTCGGCGGTGATCCGCCCGGTGGCGGTGACGCCGTCGGCCTCCGGCATGTGCAGGTCCATCAGCACCACGTCGGGGAGCAGGTCGCGGGCGAGGATGAGCGCCTCGTCACCGTCGCCCGCCTCACCCACCACGGAGAGGTCGTCCTGGGCGTTCAGGATCATCCGGAAGCCGAAGCGCACCACCGCGTGGTCGTCGACGACCAGTATCTTGATCACTTCTTCCCCTCCCGCCCGATCGGACCATGCTCGGCCGGTTGGCTCTCAGCTTGTTCCCAGAACCGGGAGGGGCAGCCGGGCATGGACCCGGAAGCCCCCGTCCCGCAGGTGCCCCGTCTCCAGCCACCCACCGCAGAGTGCCACACGCTCGGCCATTCCGCCCAGCCCGAAACCGCCCCCGAAGTGGCCTTCGTGCCTCCGGCCGCCAGAGGGCGTACCGGGCCCGTCGTCGACCACCTCCACCTCGACCGCAGCGGGTTCGTAAGCGATGCTGACCCTCACCGGGGCGTTTCCGGCGTGCTTGCGCGCGTTGGTCAACGACTCCTGGACGATCCGGTAGACCGCGTGGTCGACCGCGGCGGGCAGCCGGCCGGGCTCGCCGGTCACCTCCAGGAGCGCGGGCTGTCCCGCCTCGCGAGCCCGGCCGACCAGCGCGGGCAGGGCGGCGGCCCCGCGGGCGGGCGAGCCCGTCCCGGTACGGGTGGGGGAGTCGCCCGCCACGGGGGTGATCTCCGGGCCGGCCGGCTCGTTCACCCGGTCGGCGCGCAGCACGTGCAGCAACTGCCGCATCTCCGCCATGGCCTCCCGCCCGGCGAGCTCGGCGTTGAGCAGGGCGGCCTCGGCCCCGGCGGGATCGCGGGCCATGGTCGTGCGTGCCGCTCCCACGAGGACCTGCATCGTGCTGATGTTGTGGGCGACCACATCGTGCAGTTCCCGGGAGATGTGACGGCGCTCCGCCCGCACGATCTCCTCGGCGAGCTCGGCCTGCCTCCTGAGGGCGGTCTCCCGGCGCAGCCGCACCAGCCTGCCCACCCCGACGAGCAGCAGCGGGACGAGCAGTCCCACAGAGCCGGAATCCTGGCGTTCGGCTCCGGTGGCGAGCTGGACGGCCATCGCCACCGCCGGGTAGAACAATCCCACCGCCACGGCCGCCGCCCAGGCGCGCCGGGCCTCGCCGTGCCTGCCCACCGTGTACAGGGCCAGCATCGCCTGCAGACCGTACCCCTGCCAGCCCGTCGACACGACGATCACGCAGTCGCAGGCCACGGTGACGGCCACCACGGTGATCGGCCGGCTCCGCCGCCACAGCAGAGCCGCAGACGAAACGGTGAAGAAGGTGAACGCCAGGACCGGGAATCCCTGAGCGGAGAGCCTGCCCTGAAGGATGGCCAGGGCGACGTACACCGCCCAGACGCCCAGTGCGATGAGCACGTCGGCGACGCGCGAGCGGTCCGCCGGCGACCACCTACCTCCGGCCGCTCCGAACCACGCTCGCGCCCCCGTGAACGTGGCACGCATCTTGCCGGGCCCGGAGCCCCTCACCGCTGGGTTCGTCCGCGATGCCGCCCGGCTCGCAGGCAGGTGGCCGGGCCCGAGGGGGGAGCGGATCCGGTAGCAGGCCGATCGGGGGTGGTGTGCGGGTCGGGGGATTTCTCAGATGTTCGGGCCATGGAAGCCACGGTTCCAGAGCGAAGGCTCCGAGACCATGGCTTCGGGACGGTCCCGGCCGAGCCGTCACCGATCCTGCTCGGCGCGCCGGTAGCGCAGCGGCACGGTCCGGGAGTCGACGAGCCGCAGATCGGTCAGGCCGGTGAGCCGCGGCGGGTGCTCATGGCTTCCCCGTGGTGTCGGGCAGTCCTTCCAGCTCGCGTACCCGCTCGATCATCTCGGTGATGGCGTTCAGACTCTTGGGGGAGAGACCGGCCGCGCGCAGCGCGAGCTGCCGGACGTGCGTGTCCCGGATGGCGGTCAGCAGCGCGAGTTCGGCGTCGATCCGCTCGGCTGCCGTTTCGTCGAAGAAGTAGGCCGGAGGGACACCGAAGAATCCCGCCAGGGCTTCAAGATGCCGTTTGGTCGGGTTGTCGCGGATGCCTTTTCGCAGCTGCCAGATGTAGGTGGCCGATATGGTCGGGCCGCCGGCCGTGCGAAGCGCCTCGGCGACCTCCTCGAAGCTGTACTCGCCGCCGTCACGCGGGTGGACCGTGTGGAAGAGATGGTCCAGCTTCGCCGCGAGGGTCCGCCGTGTGTCCGGCGAGCCGGCCGGCGAGGTGTCTGGCATGTGTCCTTCCCGCGCGGACCGGCCTGGGCAGGCCCGGGTCGCAGGTCGAAGGATACCAGGGCGTCAACTGGGATGGGTGGCAGTGTGTATATGGGCCAACGACAGTTTGTTGTTCTTGTGGATCGGTTGCTGCGAGGTCCGCCGGGCGGAACATTAGATGAAATATCCTGATGTTTTCCCGGGGGTGCCGTCACCTGTCGTCATCCGTCAGCGGCCGGCCGTGATGCAGCGTCTCCGCGTAGGAGAACACGTACCCCCTGCCCACCTCGACGGGGGCCAGGCCGGCCAGGTCGGCGTCCGGCACGTCGAGGAGGCGCAGGTCGGCCGATCCCGCCCAGATGTCGGAGAACTCGATGTCGGTGACCTCCGAGACGACGAGCCGGTTCAGCGGCGCCTCCGACGGCACCCAGGAGGGGAACAGCCGGGTGTGCACCAGCGGGACCGTGTGCAGAAGCGGCGGCCGGTCGATCCGGCCGTCCAGCGTGACGGTCGCCTCGGCGGTACGCCGTCCGTCCACGGACAGGACCCCGCCGAACCGTTCCCCACCGGCCAGCCGGGGACCCGCGCGGCCGACCGCCACCGGCCGGATCTGGTGGACGGTGCCGAACTGCTTGGGCATGCCCTGGATCCAGCCGCGCATCAGCGGGACCGGGCTGTCCACCCAGGCGTACGGGCATCGCGCGAGATGCCGCCCCCGGTACCGGCAGGAGATCAGGATCAGGAACTCGGCGAACCGGCATCGCGCCGGGTCGGCCAGTTCGGCCCCGGACTCCGAGCACCACTGCCATTCGGCGAAGATCGCGGCGGCCTCGCCGGGGTCGGGCCCCGGCTCCAGCTCGGGCGGCAGGAACCGCGCGGCCGCGGCCGGGTCCACGCGGTAGTCGACCATGATGACGTCGCCGGAGAAGTGCCAGGGCGGCGGGGTGACCATCGCCGAGCCCCCGGAGGGGGAGAGCGGCAGGGTGTAGCCGTGCGGACCCGCCATCGGAGTGGAGGGGGTGGTCGTCTCGATCGATCGCATGCGTCAGGTCCGATCCGTGTGCGCCGGTAACGCGTTCCAGGCCGTGGCCAGCCGCCGGGCGGCGAAGGCCAGCCGCGAGGGGGAGTTGAAGCTGTAGGCCAGCCGGATGGCCGGCCGCGCCGTGCCGCCGAAGCGGGAGCCCGCGGCCACCTCGACCCCGGCACCGCTCGCCGCGCCGAGCAGGTCGGGCTCGCGCTGCCGGTGGCGGGCGCGGAGCCAGACGAAGAAACCGCCGTCCGGCCGGTCGAGTTCGAAACCGTCGTCCAGGTTGGCCAGCAGGGTGTCGACGAGCGTGTCACGCCTCTCCCGCAACCTGGCTCGCAGCCAGTCCAGGTGACGGTCGTAGTCGCCGGCGCGCACCAGGGCGGCCACCGCGAGCGCGGCGGTGTGGTTCAGGCAGCCGCCGCTGCGGAACAGCCCGTGACCGGCGAGCCGGTCGACGGTCTCGGGCCCGGCGAGCAGCCAGCCCAGGCGCAGCCCGGGGGCGAGCGTCTTGGAGAAGGTGCGCAGCCGGATCACCCCGTGGTAGCTCGCGAGCCCCGCCATGGAGGGGGGAGCGGGGGCCTCGCCGAGATGCAGTTCGGCGTAGGCGTCGTCCTCCACGACCGGGGTCCCGTGGCGGGACGCGACGGACAGCAACTCACGTCGCCGCGCGACGGGGACGACCCGGCCGGTGGGGTTGTGGAAGGTGGGGTTCAGGTAGACGAACGCGGCCCGTTCCTCGGCCAGGGCCTCGCGCAACGCGTCCGGGTCCATGCCCCCGGAGTCCGAGCGCACCTCGCGCAGCCGCATCCCGCAGTCGGTGAGGATCAGGCGTCCCAGGTCGTAGCAGGTCTCCTCGACGAGGACCACATCCCCCGGATCCGCCAGGGTGGTGGCGAGCAGCTGAAGAGCCTGCGAGATGCCCGCGGTGACCAGCACGTTTCCGGGCCCGCAGGCGATGCCGTCCGCCTGGGCGGTCCGTTCCGCCAGCGCGGCGCGGAGGTCGAGCGCGCCCCGGTCGTCGCCGTAGCCGAGCGCGGCCGAGCCGTACTCCTCCAGTGCCCGCGCGTAGGCGGCTCCCAGCAGGTCGACCGGGAGCAGGCCGGGTTCGAGGTAGCCCGGCCCCAGGTCGAACACGCCGGGAGGGGGGAGCGACTGCACGACCCCCGCCCGCCAGGAGCGCGCGTGCGACAGGGGTCCCGCGGCCTCCGCCGGAACCGTCGCGGCCTCGCCCGCGTCGGTTCTCATCGTGAGAGCAGTACGGAGCGCAGCGCCCGGGTCGCCTCCCTGAGGGGAGCGGCGGACCTGGCCAGGGCGATCCTGAGGGTACTGTTCCCCTCGGGCGGGTTCGCCCAGTGGAACTTCTGGCAGGGCAGCACGTACACGTTGTGGTCCCGCAGGCTGGACCACACGTCCAGGGCCGACCGCGCGCCGACGTTCACCCGTTCCACGCTGGCCCTGCTGTGCGGGTCGGGGAAGTGGATCCCCGGCACCCCGGCCAGCCCTTCCCGCACCAGGGCGCGGTTCTCCGCCACGAAGCGGTGCAGGTCGGCGAGGCCGCCGTCCGCGGCGTCCTCGGAGAACCGCTGGACCAGCGCGAGCACCATCGGGGACACGCCCAGCAGGATGTCGGAGTAGATCTTGGCCACCGGCAGGCCGAGGTTGGCCGCCGTCACCAGCCAGCCGACCTTGAGGTCGAGCGTCGGCCACAGCTTGCCGGTGTCCTCGATGACGACCCAGCGGCACCCGCTGTCCCGCAGCACCCGGTAGTGGTCGTAGTGGCCGGCGGGGTCGAACCCGCGGAACGAGGTGTCCAGCGCCAGGACCAGGTCGCGCTCCGCGCACTGCCCGGCGAGCCTGCGCAGGCCCTCCTCGGACAGCACCCGGCCGGTCGGGTTGTTCGGTGTGGTGACGAAGACGCAGCCCACCGAGCCCAGGACGTCGTCGAGGTCGTCCTCCCCCAGCCGTTCCTCGGCCACCGGCACCAGGTCCAGCCCGACACCGCGGAGGATGTCCGGGATGTTGTCGAAGGTGGGGTGGATCAGCGCGACCGAGCTCATCGCGCCGGCCAGGGAGCGGGCGAGGATCTCCATGGCCACGGAGGAGGAGTAGCAGGCCAGCACCCGGCCGTCGTCGCCCGGGTAGCTGTGCTGGCCGAGTAGCCCGAAGTACGCGCGGTGGGCTTCCCGCTCCACCTCCTCGACCGGGAGTTCGGCGGCCTTGAGGAACAGGTTCGGCAGGTCGTCGATGATCCGGGCCTGTCCCGCGGTGAGCCCTTGGCGGGCGTGCGCGTCGGCGATGTTCAGCGGGCTGTTCAGGGCCAGATACTCGAACTGGGTGAGATTGCCGACGTCCAGCTCTGAACTGGCGGGCACCGTTCGGGTTTCCTGCATTCCGTTCACCTCGCATGGGTGGTTCGGGAGTGTGGGGCAGCCGGGGACATCTGTTTTCCGGCATTCGAAAAATCCCTGTCGAATCCGGGGGTGACCGTTCGTGGACCGCCGGTCGACCGGCGCCGCGGAATGCGGTTATCGATCACACGAAACGACAGGGGTGTTGAGGGAAAAATAATGCATGAAAAGAATGTTCGCAAGCGCCTGGTTGCTCAATACGCGAGCTGCATATTTTCCCGAGGATTCAATGTCGTTGCCCGTCTGCGATGCCCCCGTCATGCTGTCACCAGCGGCTGTACTGTCGGCATGATGGTTCAATATGGAACGCCTATTTTGCGGATGAGAATGTCCGGCATGCCGTGGCGGGTCGTGGATCGAGAATGAGAGGTGCTCTTAAATGTCGACCGTGACGGCCATTCCAGAACCATCCGCGGAAAAAAACGGGGCGGCGATGCCGCCGGTGCGCCGGGGACCCCTCGCGGCTGTCTCCGGCGGAGCGGTCGCCGTGTTCCTGCTGCTTTCCGGAGGGCAGGGGTACTACGTCGACGAACTCTACTTCCGGGTGGCCGCGGGGCATCTCGACTGGGGATACGTGGACCAGCCGCCCCTGATCCCGCTGCTGGCCCGGGCGCAGATGGCGCTGTTCGGCGACAACCTGGTCGCGATCCGCGTCGTGCCGGCGCTGCTGGCCGGAGTCGCCGTGCTGGTCGCCGGGCTCATCGCCCGCGAACTCGGTGGCGGCGGCCGGGCGCAGCTGCTCGCGGCGTGCGCGACGGCCGGCTCGCTGGCGTCGTTCGCCGCCGGGCACGTGCTCCACCCCACCGCCGTGGACCACCTCGTCTGGGTGACCGCGTGCTGGCTGGTGATCCGTGTCATCCGTACCGGCGAGGAGCGGCTCTGGCCGGTCGCCGGCGCGGTGGTCGGGATCGGACTGCTCGCGAAGTACCTCGTGGTGCTGCTGGTGATCTGCCTCGCGGCGGGGCTGCTGGTCACGGGACCCAGACGGGTGCTGCGCAGCGGGTATCTGCCGGCCGGCGCCGGGGTCGCCGCGCTGGTCGCCGCGCCCGGCCTGGTCTGGCAGGCGCTGAACGGCTGGCCCCAGTTCGCGATGGCCGGGAGCCTGTCCGAGCCGTTCGGGGTCGGAAGCGTGATCAACTTCTTCGTGGGACAGATACTGATGATCGGCCCGTTCCTGACCCCGGTGTGGGTTGTGGGACTGCTGGCCCTGCTACGCCGGCCCGAGTGGCGCGCCTACCGCTCGCTCGCCGTGGCCTACCTGGTCATGGTGGTGGTCCTGCTCCTGGCCGGTGGCGCCCCCCGGTACACCGAGGGTCTGCTGACCGTGCTGCTGGTGGCGGGATGCGTCCGCGCCGCCGGTTGGGCGGCGACGATCCCGCGCCGGATCTGGGTCGGGCTGGCGGTGGCCGGGAACGCGCTGCTGGCGATGGTGATGGTGATGCCGGTGCTCCCCGCCGCCGTGTACGCCCGCGATCCCGTGCTGGCGGCGCTGGGCGAGGAGCAGTTCGGCCAGACGGGCTGGCAGGGCCTGGCGGGACAGGTGGCCGCGGTCTACCGGTCGCTGCCGGAGGCCGACCGGGCGCGGGCCGTCGTCTACGGCCACAACTACGGCGAGGCGGGTGCCGTCGCGCTGTACGGCCCCGGTTACGGACTGCCGCGGGAGTACAGCGGCAACAATTCCTATGCTGATTTCGGTCGTCCGGCGGACGATAAAACGGTTGTCATAGCCGTCGGTGTGGACCGTGCCTCGTTCTCCAGGCTGTTCGGGCGGTGCGAGCTCGGTAGCACGCTCGATTTCGAGTTTCCCCATTTCGAGCAGGGTAAGGAGATCCTGGTGTGCCGTGACCCCCGTGAACCGTGGTCGCGGATATGGCCTGAACTGCGCTGGCTGGGTACATTCTGAGACCACGACCCAATTTCCGGCCTGCTAGGCTCGGCCGGGATAGGACATGGAGAACTCACGGGGGTGGGTCAGTCGATGAAGACATTGGTCCGCGGGCTCGAAGAGTCCGCGGACGTCGCCGTTCTGGAATTCTGACCGTGGTTCTCCGGGGGCGGAAAGCATCCCTCGGGTGGTGTGGCCGGTCCGCTCTCGTCCTTTTTCAAGAATCACGATGACCCGTTCAGAGGCGAGTTTCAGGCGGCTGCGCCGCAGGTGTGACGAGATACTGAGCGAGCTCCCGCTGCCCATGCCGTTCGACGCCGGGAAGCTGTGCGACACGGTGGCGCGAAGGCGCAGCCGCACCATCCGGCTGGAGCCCATGAGGAGCCGGCGCGGCGTGATGGGGCTGTGGGTGGCCGTCGACGGTGCCGATCTGATCTTCTACGAGCAGGTGACCACGCCACCGCACCAGGAACACATCATTCTCCACGAGCTGAGCCATCTGCTGTGCGGGCACGATGTGACCGACCTGTCGGCCGCCGAGCAGGTACGGCTGCTCATGCCCAGCCTGGACTCCGGGATGGTGCACAGGGTTCTGAGCCGCGGCTCCTACTCGGGCGTCGAGGAACGGGAGGCGGAGCTGCTCGCCTCGCTCATCATGCAGCGATCCAGACGAATGCTCCCTCTGAGCGGCGACGTCTCCGCTGGAATCGGGCAGAAGCTGGTCCTCGCCGGCCTGGTCGCGGCCCTGGCGTACCACGTCAACAAGGCACTGCTGCCGGCCGTGGCCGCCTTCGGGGACGACCACGCCCGGCCGCTCGGTCACGCGCTGGACGCCGTGCTCGCCCTGGTCGCGTTCGTATGCGTCCCGCTGGGCGCCACCATGCCGGCGTGGGGGGCGTTCCTGCGGGTGCCCGCCCTGCTGGAGTGGTTCCATCGCTACCGCGTCTACACGGTGCTGCGCCCGCTCTGGGGAGATCTGTATCGGGCCAACCCGCAGATCGCCCTGCTTCGGCCGCCGCACCGGCTGGCCGGCCTGCTGCCACCGCGCGCCGTCGACAACAGCACGTCGGTCTCCCCCAGGGAGGGCAGTACCTGCTCGATGTAGCGCAGGAATGTCAGGT
>NZ_JBEXUE010000262.1:0-14237 GCF_040614275.1 Streptosporangium sp. NPDC006013 | reverse complement strand
CGGACGTGCTGTACTCCGCGGCCGGTAACAGCGCCGACGAGCACTGGTACAACCGGGGCATCATCGGCTGGAGCTTCGAGGTCGGCGCGGACGTCTACAACCCGGAGACCAAGCGCTTCGAGGCGGTCGGCTTCCAGCCGCCGTTCGAGGAGGGCCACGAGGAGGCGATGGAGTTCTCGTCCGGCCAGATCGGCATCCTGGAGGTGGCCCGTGAGTACGCCGATGACAAGAAGAAACCCGCCTCCAAGGTGAAGGTGACCGACCGGACCGACACGTCGACCACGTTCACCTTCGAGGTCGACGAGCCCGCCAACGTCTACTACACCCTGGACGGCAGCCGGCCGACGCTGAACTCCACCAAGCTTCTCGCCGCGGGAATGCGCGAGGGCTCCCAGCAGATCACGCTCGACAAGACCTCCGACATCCACTGGTTCGCCGTGGACATCGCGGGCAACGTGGAGAGCAACTACAAGCCCGACGGCAATGGCAACAACTACCGCAAGGAGAAGGTGGAGGTCAGCAACCTCCGCTGACCTCTTGAGATGTTCGTGCGGCCGCCGGTCCACCGGCCGGCGGCCGTCCCGATGAGGGGCGACGCCGGCGATCTCCGCGCGCCGCGGGCGGGCGCCTAATGGCCGGTTCTGAAGGCGGCCATCGGGATGTGCAGCCAGGTCGGGCGGTTGCGGGCCTCGTAGACGACCTCGTAGGCGGCCTTGTCGAGTTCCAGGGCGCGGAGCAGGACGGCGTCCTCGGCGCGCAGGTGGCCGCCTCCGGCGGAGTAGCCGGCCAGGAAGGAGGAGCGGTTGAGCTCGGCCCACTCGACCGCGCGGGGGCGCAGCTCGTCGGCGTCGATGTGGTCGGCCAGCAGGTGGCGGGCCGCGTAGTCGAAGGAGCGGAGCATCCCGGCCACGTCGCGCAGTGGTGAGGCCAGGGCCCGGCGCTCGGCGATGGGCTGTCCAGGCTCGCCCTCGAAGTCGAGGATGATCCAGTCTGTGGGGGTCCGCATCACCTGGCCGAGGTGGTAGTCGCCGTGGACGCGCTGGACCGGTATCTCCCTGGCCACCTCGGAGACCCGCTGGTACGCCTCCTCGGCGACATGGGCGTGCTCGCGGAGCTCGGGCACCTCGGCGACCGCGACGGCCAGGCGGCGGCCGAACTCCTCGACCATCCGCTTGACCTCCTGCGACTCGATCACGTCGACGGGGAAGGCGGCGGCCAGCTCGTGGTGGACCTGGGCGGTGGCCACGCCGAGGCGGAAGGACTCGGCGCTGAAGTCGCCGCCCGCCTCCGAGGCCGAGGACTCCAGGGCGCCGTAGAGGTCGCGGACGCTGGCCAGTGCCAGCGCCCAGCCGTCGTTGGAGTTCGACAGGAACTCCTGGGTCATCGCCATCGTGGTGGGCTCGCCGTCGAGGTCGGTCTCGATCCAGCCGTACGGCCGCGCGATGTGGGTGCCGTCACGGAGGGCCAGGGCGGTGACGATCTCCAGTTCCGGGTTGACCCCGGGGGTCAGGCGGCGGAACAGCTTGCAGATGTAGGTGTCGCCGTACACCAGGGAGGTGTTGGACTGCTCGGCGTTGAGCACCAGGCTCCGCAGGGAGGTGTTGATCTCCACCCCGTCGAGGTGGCGGAAGCGGAGCGGGCCCAGATCGCGGTTCTCCGCCATGCCTGTCAGCAGGACGCAGGTGAGGTCGGCGTCATAGGCGGCGTCGTAGTAGTCCTCGCCGATGTGGGCGGGCTTGAAGCGGTACTCATCGGGCGCGTCGGTGCCGAGCAGCAGCTGGTACCGGTCGCGTGCCCCGGCCTGGTGCACCGAGATGACCAGGTGGCGCAGGCGTGGTCCGAGTTGCACGTCCGAGTCGACGACGAGATTGTCGATCGGGCGCCCCTTACCGGCGAACCATCGTTGATGGGTGATCCAACCGGTAAGGAGCTCCGTCAACACGGCTTTACGCCTCCTGGGATACGGGCGGCAGGGTGAACCAGTAGAACCCATGCCCAGGGAGCGTCAAAAGATACGGAAGTTCGCCAATCGGTGGGAAAGGAACCCCGCCCATCGTCTCCACCGGAATCGATCCCTCGAAGCGGCGGAGGTCCAGCTCCACCGGTTGCGGGAATCTGGAGAGGTTGTTGACGCACAGGATCCGGTCGTCGCCGAGCTCCCGTACGTAGGCCAGGACGCTCGGATTGGAGGAGTTCAGCTCGGTGAACGCGCCGAGGCCGAAGACCGAGTGGCGCTTGCGGATGTCGATCATCCGCTTGGTCCAGTGCAGCAGCGAGCCCGCGCTCCGCTGCTGGGCCTCGACGTTGAGCGCCTGGTAGCCGTAGATCGGGTCCATGATGACCGGGAGATACAGCCGGCCGGGGTCGCAGTCGGAGAATCCCGCGTTGCGGTCGGGGCTCCACTGCATCGGGGTACGGACCCCGTCACGGTCGCCCAGCCAGATGTTGTCCCCCATGCCGATCTCGTCGCCGTAGTACAGCACGGGAGAACCGGGCAGGGAGAGCAGCAACGCCGTGAACAGCTCGATCTGGTTGCGGTCGTTCTCCAGCAGCGGCGCCAGCCGTCGCCGGATGCCGACGTTGGCCCGCATCCGGGGATCCTTGGCGTACTCCGAGTACATGTAGTCGCGCTCGTCGTCCGTCACCATCTCAAGCGTGAGCTCGTCGTGGTTGCGGAGGAAGATGCCCCACTGGCAGTTCTCCGGGATCTTCGGCGTCTGGGCCATGATCTCCGAGATCGGGTAACGCGACTCCCTCCTGACCGCCATGAAGATGCGCGGCATCAGCGGAAAGTGGAACGCCATGTGGCACTCGTCGCCACCGGTGGCGGGGTCGCCGAAGTACTCGACCACGTCGGCGGGCCACTGGTTGGCCTCGGCCAGCAGCACCCGGTCGGGGTAGAGCCGGTCGACCTCCGCCCTGACCCGCTTCAGGTACTCATGGGTCCTGGGCAGGTTCTCGCAGTTGGTGCCGTCCTGCTCGAACAGGTACGGGATGGCGTCCATCCGGAACCCGTCGATGCCGAGGTCCAGCCAGAAGCGGAGCACCTCCAGCATCGCGTCCTGCACGTCGGGGTTCTCGTAGTTGAGGTCCGGCTGGTGCGAGAAGAAACGGTGCCAGTAGTACTGTCCCCGGACCGGGTCGTGCGACCAGTTGGACGTCTCGGTGTCTATGAAGATGATCCGGGCGTCCTTGTAGAGCTCGTCGTGGTCGTTCCAGACGTAGAAGTCGCCGAAAGGACCCTCGGGGTCGTGCCGGGAGGCCTGGAACCACGGGTGCTGGTCACTGGTGTGGTTCATCACCAGGTCGGCGATGACCCGCATGCCGCGCTTGTGCGCCTCGTCGACCAGCTTCACGAAGTCTCCGAGGTCCCCGAAGTCGGGAAGGATCTTCATGAAGTCGGCGATGTCGTACCCGCCGTCGCGCAGCGGTGACTCGTACAGCGGCAGCAGCCAGAGGCAGTCGACGCCGAGCCACTGGAGGTAGTCCAGTTTCTGGATGAGACCGCGGATGTCTCCGGTGCCGTCGCCGTTGGAGTCGGCGAAACCCCGGATGAGAACCTCGTAGAAGACGGCGCGCTTGAACCAGTAGGGATCGCGCGGCTCTTCCTCGTCGAAGGTGTTCGGAATTGGCTCAGGTAGCTGACTCACCAGTGGACTCCCCGCTGTTCTGCCGGTATACGCGTACCCGGCCGGCTCACCGCTGGCTCGCCGCCGCTGCACGCAGAGTGAAGACGTGCGCTGGGTGGATGTGGGGATCGAGGCGCACGTAGTTGTCCTGCCGCCACCGATACGACTCGCCCGACAGTTCGTCGTCCACGACGAACTCGGCTTGCCAGTCGAGACCGAGGGCGGGCATGTCCAGCGACACCGTCGCCTCGTGGGTGTTGTGCGGATCCAGATTCACGACCACGAGGACCACGTCGCCCAGGCCGTGCCGTCGTGTGGCCGTGTCGTAGGCGCCGGGCAGCCGCTTGGAGAAGCAGACCATGTCCGGATGGTTAACGCTGTGAAACCGTAGATTACGCAGTTCCTGGAGCGCCGGGTGCGCTCTTCGGAACAAATTGAGTTGCGTGATGAACGGGGCAAGGCTACGTCCTTCCCGCTCAGCCCCTACCCAATCACGGGGTTTGTATTGATATTTCTCACTATCTAGATATTCCTCACTGCCTGGTCTAACCGGTACATTCTCCGCAAGTTCATAACCTGCATAGACGCCCCAGGTCGGCATCGCCGTCGCCGCAAGTACTGCTCTGATGAGGAATGCCGGGACTCCCCCATGTTGAAGGTACTCGTGGAGAATGTCCGGAGTGTTAACAAACACGTTCGGCCGCATGTACGACGACGTCTCGTGGGAGAGCTCGCTCAGGTACTCCTCGACGTCCGAGCGCGAGTTCTTCCAGGTGAAGTACGTGTACGACTGATGGAAACCGACCTTGGCCAGCGTCCGCATCATCGCCGGCCGGGTGAACGCCTCGGCCAGGAACAGCACGTCCGGGTCCGTGGCGTTGATGTCGGCCAGCAGCTTCTCCCAGAAGGCCACCGGCTTGGTGTGCGGGTTGTCCACCCGGAAGATCCGCACGCCGTGATCCATCCAGAGCCGCACCACCCGCCTGATCTCCTCGTAGATCCCCTGGGGATCCTTGTCGAAGTTCAGCGGGTAGATGTCCTGGTACTTCTTCGGCGGGTTCTCCGCGTAGGCGATCGAGCCGTCGGCGCGGATGTTGAACCACTCCGGATGCTCGGTGACCCACGGGTGGTCGGGTGCGCACTGCAGGGCCAGGTCGATGGCGACCTCCATGCCCAGCTCGCGGGTCTTCGCCACGAAGGCGTCGAAGTCCTCGAAGGTGCCCAGGTCGGGGTGGATGGCGTCGTGACCGCCCTCCTGCGAGCCGATCGCCCAGGGCGAGCCGGGGTCGTACGGCTCGGGGGTCAGGGTGTTGTTGCGCCCCTTGCGGAAGCTCTGCCCGATCGGGTGGATCGGCGGCAGGTAGACGACGTCGAAGCCCATCTTCGCGACGGCCGGCAGCCGCTTCGCGGCAGTCTGGAAATTTCCGGACTTGGGGGCTGCGTCCCGCTCGATGATCGCGCCCTCGGAGCGCGGGAAGAACTCGTACCACGACCCGAACAGCGCCCTGCGGCGGTGGACCACCACCGAGCGCGGCGACGACCTCGTGATCAGCGTGCGCAGGGGGTGCGCGTGCAGCAGCGCGGCCGTCTCCGGAAGCTGGGCGACGGTGAACCGGGCACGCGGGTCGATCCGGGTGTCACGGAGCCTGGCGGCCACCGCCTGGAGCGCGGCGCGGTGCCCGCACGCGTGTGCCTGGGTGACCTTGCCCCGTCTCGCGGTCCTCGCCGCGGGGGTCCTGCCGCTCACCGGCCTGCCGGTCGCGACACTGCCGGTCGCCGGCCCGCAGTCGGCGGCCCGTACGGCTCTCGCCGCGCGGTCGAAGAGCCGGGCGCCCTCCTCGCACATCAGGTCGGCGTCCAGGTCGCGCGGGATCTTGATGCTCGCGTCGTGCAGCCAGGTGGCCAGGGGATCACCCCAGGCCTCCACCCGGAAGCGCCACTCGCCCTCGGTGGGCAGCGTCACCTCCACGCCCCAGCGGTCGGTGCCGGGCCCGAGCTCGCCCATGGGCAGCAGCGGCCCGCGCACGCCGTCGGGGCCGGTGAACACGACCCCTGCGGCGACCGCGTCGTGTCCCTCGCGGAACACGGTCGCGGAGATCTCGAAGGTCTCACCCGCGGCGGCCTTCGCGGGGTAACGCCCGCATTCGACCGTGGGGTAGATGTCCAGGATTGGGATTCGTCCGATCATCGCGTCTCAAGGTAGCGGCGGCACGCCCGGTACCGCCGGGGAAGTCAGCAAGGAAGGATCTTCGATTTTCAAGCGTCCCCGGCGGCCGTTTTCGGGGCAGGGCGGAACCCTGCCCTGCCGGGACGGCCGGTTCCGAGGGCAGTGCATTCTGGCTCGTAGGTCCGTGCCCTAATAGTCCATCTTCATGCGTGCCGGTGGATAGAGTGCGGGACCTCTTACTCTTCGGCGAGTTGTCCTAACAGTCGATCACCGGCCTTTGATGTGTTTGGGGGTGATTGATAACGGTGAGAGGGAGACGGGTGAGTGTTTGAGTCGCCCTCGTGGCGCTGAGTAACTAGGGTCTGGCACCGTGAGAGCTATTCGCAGGTTTACCGTTCGCACCGTCCTGCCCCCCGAGCTGGCCTCCCTCGGGGAGCTCGTGCTGAATTTGCGCTGGTCGTGGCACCCGGAGACATTGGATCTGTTCGGCGAGGTCGATCCGGCGATCTGGGGGCGTGTCGGGTACGACCCCGTCGCCCTGCTGGGTGCGGTGGAGGCCGAAAGGCTCCGCGAGCTCGCCGCCGACCGCCGCTTCCTGCGGCGGCTGGCCGACGCGGCCGACGATCTCCGCGAATACATGACCGCTCCCCGCTGGTACCAGACCATCTCCGACGCTCCCCGGAGCATCGCCTACTTCTCGCCCGAGTACGGCATCGCCGCCGCCCTGCCGCAGTACTCCGGCGGCCTCGGCATTCTCGCCGGCGACCACCTCAAGGCGGCCAGCGACCTCGGCGTGCCCATCCTGGCCGTCGGCCTGCTCTACCGGCACGGCTACTTCACCCAGTCCCTCTCGCCCGAGGGCTGGCAGCTTGAGCACTACCCCTCCCTCGATCCGGGCGGCCTGCCGCTGACCCTGCTGAAGGAGCAGGACGGCACCCCGGTACGGATCAAGCTCAGCCTTCCCGAGCAGCGCACGCTGCACGCCCAGGTCTGGGTGCTCCAGGTCGGCAGGGTGCCGCTGCTGCTGCTCGACTCCGACGTGGCCGAGAACGACACCGCGGCCCGCGACGTCACCGACCGCCTGTACGGCGGCGGCACCGACCACCGCCTGCTCCAGGAGCTGCTGCTCGGCGTCGGCGGCGTCCGCGCCATCCGGGCCTACTGCCGGGTCACCGGGCACGCCGAGCCCGAGGTGTTCCACACCAACGAGGGGCACGCCGGCTTCCTCGGCCTGGAGCGCATCCGCGAACTCACCGAGGCCAGGCTCTCCTTCGACGAGGCGCTGGAGGCGGTGCGGGCCGGCACCGTCTTCACCACGCACACCCCGGTGCCCGCCGGGATCGACCGCTTCCCCGCGGAGATGATCGCCCGCCAGTTCGGCGGCGACAACGCGTGGCCCACGGTCCCGACCGACCGCATCCTCGCGCTCGGCGCCGAGGACGAGCCGGGCAAGTTCAACATGGCCGCGATGGGCATGCGGCTGGCCCAGCGCGTCAACGGCGTCTCCGAGCTGCACGGCGCGGTGAGCCGGGAGATGTTCCAGTGGCTCTGGCCCGGCTTCGACGCCGACGAGGTCCCGATCGGGTTCATCACCAACGGCGTGCACGCGCCCACCTGGGTGGGCCGCGAGATCATGGAGCTGGCCGGCCAGGAGCTGCCCACGCTGGTCGAGCGGGCCCAGGGCTGGGAGAGCATCACCAAGATCTCCGACGGTGACGTCTGGGGCATCCGGGGGAGGCTGCGCGAGAAGCTGGTCAGGGCGGCTCGCGCCCGGCTCCGCCAGTCGTGGCTCAACCGGGGCGCCTCCCCGCCCGAGCTCGGCTGGATCGACGAAGCCCTCGACCCCGAGGTGCTGACCATCGGCTTCGCCCGCCGGGTGCCCTCGTACAAGCGGCTCACCCTGATGCTGTCCGACCCCGAGAGGCTCCGGGCGCTGCTGCTCGACCCGGTCAAGCCGGTCCAGATCGTGATCGCGGGCAAGGCGCACCCGGCCGACGAGGGCGGCAAGAAGCTCATCCAGCAGATCGTGAAGTTCGCCGACGCAGAGGACGTGCGGCACCGCATCGTCTTCCTGCCCGACTACGACATGGCCCTGGGCCAGCTGCTCGTCCAGGGTTGCGACGTGTGGATGAACAACCCGCTCCGCCCGCTGGAGGCGTGCGGCACGTCCGGCATGAAGGCGGCGCTCAACGGCGGGCTCAACCTGTCCATCCGCGACGGCTGGTGGGACGAGTGGTACGACGGCACCAACGGCTGGGCCATCCCCACCGCCGACGGCGTCGCCGACCCCGACCGCCGCGACGAGCTGGAGGCCACCGCCCTCTACGACCTGATCGAGCACGAGGTGGCCGACCGGTTCTACGACCGCGCGGACGGCCTGCCCCGGCGCTGGCTGGAAATGGTCAGGCACACCCTGACCTCGCTCGGCCCCAAGGTGCTCGCCGGGCGGATGCTCCGCGACTACGTGGTCGGTCTCTACGCCCCCGCGGCCTCCTCCGCGCGCGCCCTGTCCGGCGACGGGTACGAGCAGGCCAGGAGCTTCGCGGCGTGGAAGCTCAGGGTCGGCAGGGCCTGGCCGGGCGTGCGGGTCGAGCACGTGGAGGCCTCGGGTCTCGGCGACACCCCCGAGCTCGGCTCGTCCCTGGGGCTGAAGGCCACCATCGTCCTCGGCGAGCTGGAGCCCGGTGACATCCGGGTCCAGGCGGCCTACGGGCGGGTCGGGGACCACGACGACCTGGCCGCCCCCGCCTACGCCGACCTGACGGTCGAGAACGTGGGTGACGACGGCAGGGCCGTCTTCGGCGGGACCATCCCGCTGGAGCGCACCGGCCCCTTCGGCTACACGGTCCGGGTCGTTCCCGACCACTCCCTGGTGGCATCGCCCGCGGAACTCGGCCTGGTCACGGTGCCGGAGGAGCCGGTGGGCATGACCAACGGCACCCTCCGTTGAGCGCGCGTCCACCCGGCGCGCGCGGGGTGCACGCGCCAGGTGGACGGCGCCGTCAGGCGTTGGCCTCCAGAGCCGTACGGACGGCAGACTCCAGGGCGCCCTCGATCCAGGAGTGTTTGAGCGAGGTGTGCTCGCCCGCGAAGTGCAGCCGCCCGACGGGTGCGGTGATGGCGGGGTGGATCTCGGTCATCTGGCCCGGGGTGAAGACCGCGGCCTCGCCGAAGGCGTAGCGGTTGCGCAGCCAGCTCTGGGTCTGGCCATGGCCGGTGTAGAAGTCGGCGATGCGCTCCCCGTGCACCTCCTGCAGTCCGCGCAGCGCGTGGCCGTAGCGCTCGGCGTCGTCCATGGAGTCCCACCGGGAGGCGTCGTCGGCCCATGCGTAGCTGGCCAGCACGACGCCGCCCTCGCTGCCGCGCACCGGGTGTGAGGGGAAGTAGATGAACCTGTTGGCGTTGTCGGTGACCGAGCCGCCGCCCGTCACGTGGCTCGCGGGCCCAGGGCGGTAGCGGGGGCCCAGCTCGCGCTTCCAGTCTCGCTCGTCGAACTCCCACCAGCGCCTGCGGAACTCCAGCAGCACCTTGGTCGCGGAGTCGTAGTGCAGCTCGATCACCGCGCGCCGCTTCGGGTAGGGCAGAGCCGGGGTGATCTCCACGTGGCGCAGCGCGGAGAACGGGATCGTGATGATCGCGAGATCTCCCTCGAACGTCTCGCCCCTGCCCTGGGGCCGGGAGGCGGACTCGGTGCTGCCCGTCTCGGTGACCGTCTCGACGCGCACCCCCCGGGCGGTGTGCTGGATCCGCACGGCCCGGCGGTCCATCCGGATGTTCCTGCGCAGCCCGGGCTCCAGCCGGTAGGGCAGCTCCCGGCTGCCTCCGGCCATCTCCCAGTAGGTCGCCGACGGGTTGACCAGGCTCCGGGTGAGGAAGGTGTGCATGAACGACAGCGGCAGCCGGGAGGTCAGGTTCTCGATGGTGCCGATGGCGTCGATGGCCGCGTCGCTCAGCCTGGCGTGCTCCCGGAGGAAGCGGTTCATGGAGTGGTCGTCGAAGTCGTACAGCACGCGGGCCCAGCCTTCGATCAGCTCGGGCAGCGGCTTGTCGACCCGCTCGGAGCCGCGGACGACGGAGAAGTAGTCCCTGACCGGATCCAGCGCCTCGTCCAGGATCCTTCCCGCGGTCCTGTCGTCCCTGAGCCCGAACGAGGCGTTGATCTTTCGTGGGTCCCTGGCGTACTCGTCGCGCCGTTGCGAGATGCCGTTGACCCGGATCCAGGTGTGGTTCGTCCGCTGCGGTGCGGTGAACTCCCCGCGGGACGGCCCGGAGCGCCAGACCGGTCCGCGGCGCGAGGTGTAGACGACCGGCGGTGTCGGTCCGCTCGCCGCGTCGCCGGGCCGCACGTCGACGTTGTAGAACAGGCGGCGGGAGATGCCGAGCTTGTCGATCAGCGCGAGGGTGAGCGGGTGGAAGTCGGGGATGCGCATCGCCCCCGCCTCGGCGTACTGCCGTCGGTCGGCGAAACCGGTCCGGAAGGTCTTGATCCGGCCGCCGATCCGGTTGCCGTTGGCCTCGATGACGGTGACCCGGTGCCCGGCCCGCTTCAGCAGCGTGGCGGCCACCAGGCCGGAGATCCCGGCGCCGACGACCAGGATCCTCTTGGGGCTGCGGGTCCTGGGCAGGCCCTTGTCGATCAGCACCCTGAGGTATTCGAGTTTGAGGTCCGCGCCGTCCTCGTCGATCAGCAGCAGATCCCGTGCCACCTTCAGGCAGGTGTCCCAGCGCTCTCCGCCGCGCGGCTCCCGCCGGGTGCCGGTGGGGGCCGGGGCGGCCGAGGCCGTGGGAGCCATGGGAGCCATGGGGGCCACGGCGGAGCCCATGGCTCCCACCGCGCCCAGCCCTGCCAGCCTGGCGAATCCTCGCCGGTCGATACCTGTCACGGCATCCTCCTGTTGCTAGTCACTCTAGGTAATGAGATGACTACTATCGGTTTGCCTTCCGGTGTGCCAGGATCTTCCAGGCTGTGACTCCAACCGATGTGACGGAGCCTGTTTTTTTGCGGTTTTTGTCGCAATGGACAGACGGAGGGCCGGTGGGTGGGTGATGGCGCCCGGGAGTGGAATATCAAGCCGGATCGGACAAAAGCTCTTTTATCGGGCAAAACGTGATAATGGACCTCTTTTGTCTAGTTCTCTCTCCTTTTATGTGGGAATGGCTAGATAGCCGACATATCGCACAGGCTGGAGTGAGCATTGAACGCATGGACGTTCGAGGGGCAGCCGGGTCCGCTGGGCGACACCACGGTCACCCTGGTCGAGGGTGGCTCCTTCTGCGTGTGCGCGCGCAACGGCGACATCCGGCCCGGCGGGGCGCAGGGTGTCTACCACGCCGACACCCGGCTGCTCTCGCGCTGGGAGCTCAGGGTGGACGAGACGGCGGTGGAGCCCCTCAGGGTGCTGCCGGCCGAGCCGTACCACGCGACGTTCCTCGGCAGGGCCGGCCCCCGCCCGGGGCGGGTCGAGAGCAGTCTGCTCGTGATCAGGGACCGCTACGTCGGCGGCGGCCTCCGTGAGGACCTGACCCTGCGCAACCTGGCCGACGAGCCCGCCGGATGCGTCGTCGACATCCACGTGGCCTCCGATGTGGCGGACCTGTTCGAGGTGAAGGCGGGCCGGGTCAGGCACGTGGCCGACGTGGAGATGACGGCCGACAGGTCGGGGCTGCTGATCATCTCCACCTGCCGCTCGCGCGGCACCAGGGTGGTGGCGGAGCCGGCGCCGTTCGCCGTGCCGGGCATGCTCATCTTCAGGGTCGTGGTGCCCACCCGGGGCGAGTGGACCGTCAGCCTGCAGGTCAACCCGATCCTGGAGGGCGAGGAGTCGCCGGCCTGGTTCTCCACGCGCTATCCCCTGGAGCACGCGGAACCCGCCAGGCGCCGGGCCGACTGGGAGCGCCTCAGCCCGGTCGTCGTCACCTCCGACCGCCTCCTGGCAAAGGTGCTGGAACGTTCCAAGGAGGATCTCGGCGCGCTCCGGCTCTTCGAATCCGACAGGCCGGAGGAACCGCCGACCATCGCCGCGGGCGCGCCGTGGTTCATGACCCTGTTCGGCCGCGACTCGCTGCTGGCCTCGTGGATGGCGCTCCAGATGGACCAGTGCCTGGCGCTGGGCACCCTGCGCCGCCTGGCCAGGCTCCAGGGCACCGTCAACGACCCGCTCACCGAGGAGGAGCCGGGCAAGATCCTGCACGAGCTCCGCTTCGGGACCCAGGTCGGTGCCTCGCCGCAGGCCGGCCGCGCCTACTACGGCTCGGTGGACTCGACCCCGCTGTTCGTGATGGTCCTGGGCGAACTACGCCGATGGGGCATGCACGGGGAGGCCGTCGAGGAACTCATGCCGCACGCCGACGCCGCCCTCGACTGGATCAACAGGTGCGCCGACCCGTTCCTGTCCTACCGGCGCAAGACCGACCACGGACTGATCAACCAGGGATGGAAGGACTCCTTTGACGGCATCAACTTCGCCGACGGCACCCTCGCCCGCCCGCCCATCGCCCTGGCGGAGGTCCAGGGCTACGTCTACGCCGCCTACATCGCCCGCGCCCACTTCGCCCACGAGATCGGCGACGCGACTCTGGAGGAGCAGTGGACGGCCCGCGCGAGCCGGATCAGGGACGCCTTCAACGAGCGCTTCTGGCTGCCGGACCGGGGCTACTACGCCGTCGGTCTCGACGGCGCCGGGCGCGCCATCGACAGTCTCGCCTCCAACATGGGGCACTGCCTGTGGGCCGGCATCGTCGACGAGGACCGGGCCGCACAGGTCGCCGAGCGACTGCTCTCGCCGGAGATGTTCACCGGGTACGGGGTGCGGACCCTCGCCTCCACCATGGGCGCCTACAACCCGATGAGCTACCACAACGGCTCGGTCTGGCCGCACGACAACGCCCTGATCGCGTCCGGGCTGATGCGCTACGGCTTCACGCGGGAGGCGCAGCGGATCGCCTACGGCCTGCTGGACGCGGCCGAGGCCTTCGGCTGGCGGCTGCCCGAGCTGTTCTGCGGGTTCGACCGGGCCGAGTTCACCTGGCCCGTGCCGTACCCCACCTCCTGCTCCCCGCAGGCGTGGGCCGCGGCGAGCCCCATCCAGCTGGTCAGGAGCCTGCTGCGCTTCGAGCCGTGGATTCCCTACGGGCGGGTGTGGCTGGATCCGGTCGGGCTGGAGGGCCTGCGGATCCAGGGGCTGCCGCTCGCGGACTCCAGGGTCACGATCGACGTCGGCGCGTCCGGCGCCGCCATCAGCGGGCTGCCGGACGGGATCACCCTGATCAACGCGCCGCGCAGCCCGCTGACCGCCGCCCTGAGGCAGGTGCACTGACCGTTTCCTTCGTCTCTCTCCAGGTGAGGTCGCCATGGTTTCTTCCAGAGCTGTCCCGGGGTGGTCCAACGGCATGCGCATCCTGATGATCGCGCCGCCCTGGTACGACGTACCACCCCACGGCTACGGGGGCATCGAGTCGATGGTGGCGGGCCTCGTCGCCGGGCTGACCCGGCGCGGGCACGACGTCACGATGATCGGGGCGGGCACGGCGGGGACGCCGGCGCGCTTCCTGGCCACCTACGGGCGGGCGCCGTCCGAGCGGATCGGCGAGGCGCTGCCCGAGGTCCTGCACGCCGCCAGGGCGTACGCGATGAGCTCGGAGCTCGTCGTGGACGTGATCCACGACCACTCCCTGGCCGGTCCGCTGACCGCGCCCGCGCAGGCCGTGCCGACCGTGATCACCTGCCACGGCGAGGTGGGGGGCGAGTACGGCGAGTACTACCGGGTGCTCGGCGCGGGCATGTCCATGGTCGCCATCTCCGAGGCCCAGCGGCGTATCGCCCCCGACCTGAACTGGGCGGGGGTCGTCCACAACGCCGTCGACGTCGAGGCCTTCCCCTTCAGGGAACGCAAGGAGGACTGGACGCTCTGGCTGGGCAGGTTCAGCGAGGACAAGGGCGCCCACCTGGCCATCGACGCCGCCCGTGCGGCCGGGCGGCGCATCCTGCTGGCCGGCAAGCTCACGGAGAAGATCGAGCACGACTACTTCGACGCCTATGTCAGGCCACGCCTGGGTCCCGACGCCGAATACGTCGGCGAGGCAGACACCGCCCGCAAACGCGAGTTGCTGGCCGCGGCCAGGTGCCTGGTCTTCCCGGTCCTCTGGGAGGAGCCGTTCGGGATGGTGATGATCGAGGCCATGGCCTGCGGCACGCCCGTGGTCGCCCTGGGCCGGGGCGCGGTGCCCGAGGTGGTCGTGGACGGGGTCACCGGATTCATCCGGAGCGCCCCCGCGGAGCTCCCCGCCGCCATCGAGGCGGCCGGCGTGCTCGCCCCGCACGCCTGCCGCTCCCGGGCGGAGCGTTTCTTCGGGGTGGAGACGATGGCCCGCGCGTACGAGGCGATCTATCGCAGGGTGGTCGCCGGGCCGTCGAGGCGGACCGGAGAGCGCGTCGCGGCGAG
>NZ_JBEXUE010000261.1:0-14271 GCF_040614275.1 Streptosporangium sp. NPDC006013 | reverse complement strand
GGCCGGAGCGGGTATACCCGCTCCGGCCCACGACGCGATGGCTGCTGCCCTGGTCAGCCCGCCGGATCGGTGAGCCAGGCCTCCAGATCGGCGATCATCTGTGTCAGCAGGCTGGTGTTCTCATGCCGGACCACCTGCGGGCCGAGTTTGTCGATGGCCGAGGTCGACCAGCTGATCGCCCTGGCCCGGAGCGCTGCCGCTCGGCGCCGTCATCGAGGTCCGTGGCTCGATCCACCCGATGATCATCTCCTCCGCTCCTAAGGATGCGGCCGCCTTTCGCCGATGCGTGCGACGCTGTTTCGTGCGCCCACGACGGTGTCGCGGAACCATGTGTCGGCGAGACGTCGAGACCTTCAAGGCCGCTACTCGTCGATCCAGCCGTTCTCAACCGCCCACCCGTGCGTCATGACTTCGGCCGCGGGCAGCGTGAGGAACGAAACGGCATACAGAACAACGAGGAGCCCGATCGGAACGGCCCAAGCGCGAGGACGGGTTTCCGGCGGACCGGCCCCATTTTGTCCAGCACTGGCAGGGCGGTCCCGACGGAGCCGCGTCTCCGGGAGCCGACGGTCGGCAGGCCTCAGCGCCCACGACGCGATGGCGCACGCCCCGAACATCAGCGGCACCCCCCACGTCTGAAGCCCGTCGCCGACTATCAGATGCGACGCCACGGCACTCGACCACAGGAAAAAGGCACCCGCGTACGCCCATTCCTTGATCAGCGGGAGCCTGGGCGCGATGATCGCGACGGCCGCACCGGCCTGCCACACGGTTAAAATGTAGGCGAAGTAGTGCGGGTATCCCAGGTGGCGCAACTGGACTTCCACCCATTCGATCGGTAGAAGGTTCCACACCGATCCAGCAATCAACTCGAAGACGATTACAAACGTGGTGGCCCAAAAGGCGATGGGGCGGATCCGGCTCCAGTTCCAGCCGCTTCGTGCGACGGTGGTCGGCTTCTCGTCCGTCGCGTGCTGGAACGTTTTGGTCGTTTGAGTTTGCATCTCAGCCTCCTCGTCAAATCGATCTGGCATGTTCATGAGATTCTCCTTGCGTTGTGAGCGGCTCCGGTTCGAAGTCGCAGGTGGCGATTGGCGATTCCGCAATGGAGTGCCCGTACACGTCGACCGGGGCACGCCGAACAGGTCGGCGATCTGCTGGACAGTCGTCTCGGGGGTGTCGTAGAGCTGTTGGACGGGCGGTCGTCCGCTCACCAGGTCACCGCCAGCGAGTTCAAGCCGTACACGACGCTGAAGGCCCGGAAGTCGGCCTGCTCGTCCGGGTCGGCCAGGGCAAGGCCGGGGAAGCGGCGCAGCAGTGCCGGGAAGGCGATGCGCATCTCCATCCGCGCCAGCGGCGCCCCGAGACAGTGGTGCACACCGTGGCCGAAGGCGGCGTGGCCGGCGGCTCCCCGGGTGATGTCGAGTGTCTCGGGATCGTCGATCAAGGCAGGGTCGCGGTTGGCGGCAGGAATCGAGCAGATCACGAGCGAGCCCGCGGGGATGGCGTGCCCGGCGATCTCCACATCCGTCGTGGTCGTGCGCGGCGGCAGCAACTGCACGATCGACAGCCAGCGCAGCAGCTCCTCGACGGCGGGTTCGACCAGCGCCGGATCGTCGCGGATCATGGCGAGCTGGTCCGGGTGCCGCAGCAGGGCCAGGGTGCCCAGGCCGAGCATGTTCGAGGTCGTCTCGTGCCCGGCCAGCAGCAGCAGTCCGGCGATGCCGACCAGCTCGTCGGTACTGAGATCGTCGCCGTGCTCGCGCACCAGCATGCCCAGCATGTCCTCGCCCGGATCCGCCTGGGCGCGGGCCACCAGGCCGGCCATGTAGGCGCGGTCCTCCCGCTGTGCCGCGTTCCGCTGCTCCACCGGCAACGACACATCCAGCAGGCGCACGGAACGATCCTGGAACTCGGCGCGGTCGGCATACGGCACGCCCAGCAGCTCGCAGATCACCAGCGACGGCACCGGCAGCGCGAAGTGCGCCACCAGATCGGTCGGCTTACCGGCCCGCTCCAGATCGTCCAGGGCCGCCTGGACGATCTCGGTGATCCGCGGCTCAAGCCTGCGCATCCGCCGTACCGTGAACTCCGGGGTGAGCATCCGGCGCAACCGCGTGTGCTCGGGCGGGTCGAACCCGATCAGCTGCCCGGCCCGCATCTTGGCCAGCTCGTCGGCGTCCATCTCACCAGTCCCCGGGACCGGTGCGAGGGCACTGCTGAACCGGGCCGGATCCGCCAGCACCTGGCGAACATCCTCCTGGCGGCAGACCAGGTATGCGGGCCCGACGAACGGCATCTCCACCCGCACCACACCCTCGCCATCGCGTGCCCGGGCCAGCTCCTCGACCGGGTCGAACCCGTTCCGCCGCATCTGCAGCGGCAATTCCAGCGCTTTCGTCATCTTCTGTCCTTTCATCCGGTGATCGTGTGAGACCGTCTGCGCCACCAGGTAAGTCTGTGAAGGCGGCTGAACATTGAGCGTCGTGTGTGGTGCCATCGGCCTGCGGCGATACCTGTCCATCGCGGGTGGGGGCACCGGCGAAACCCTTTGACCTCGGGTAAGGCGCGCTCGAAACCAAGCGTGTCCGTGCTAGCTAAGATCATCTTCCGTCGCTCGGGCGCCACGTGCCGTTCCTGAGTCGCCGAGTGCTGCGGCCCCACCGGTCCACGGCCGGAGCTTGTCGGGGTTGCGTACCGCCCAGATGTGCTTGATCCGGTCGCCTGCGATGTCGAACGCGTACACCGACACGGTGACGCCATCGTGCTGAGCGATCAGGCCGGGCTGGCCGTTGACCGTACGCTCCAGGATCGTCAGGTTGCGTAGCCTGCCGGCGAGATTGAGCAGTGAGCGCACGATCTGCTCGGCGCCTTCGATCGGGCGGAGTACGGCGCCGACGACGCCGCCGCCGTCGGCGGTCGCCGTGGCGTCGGGGTCGAGGAGGCCGATGAGGGCGTTGATGTCCTTGGCTTCCCATGCCTGTTTGAAGTCCCTGACGATGCCGGCCTGCCGGGATGCCGGAGCCGCGGGAGCCTGCGACACGTGAATGCGACGGCGTGCCGAGGAGGCCAGCTGGCGGCAGGCCGCAGGGGTGCGGCCGACGATCTCGGCCACTTCGGCGAAGGGATAGCGGAAGACGTCGTGCAGGATGAACGCGACGCGCTCGGCCGGGGTCATCGAGTCGAGCACGACGAGGAAGGCCATGTTGATCGACTCATCCAGGGTGACCCGGTCGGCCGGGTCGACGCTGATGCCGTCCGGGCGCCCGGTGATCCACTCCCTAGGTTCGGGCAGCGGCTCGGGGATCCACTCGCCCACGTAGGTCTCTCGCCGGGCCCGTGCCGAGGAGAGCACGTTGAGGCAGAGGCGGCCGGCGACCTTGGTCAGCCAGGCGCCGGGGGATGTGATGGCGTCCTGCTGTTGCCGGGACATGGCGTACCAGCGGGAGTAGGTCTCCTGGACGACATCTTCGGCGTCGGCCAGGGAGCCGAGAAGCCGGTACGCGAGATTGATCAGCTGGCGCCGTTCGTTCATGAGCGCGCTCAGGCCCGGATCCGGCCGGCCGTGTCCTGGCTCGGATGGGGTGGTCATGGTGTCCTGGCCATCGTGTCACTGACTCCCTTGGTCGGGTCTGCCCTCACCAGTTCGACAAGACAGCGCAGTGAACTGTGAGGTTGGTGCGTCGCCCCACATGCCGCCTCACATTCCGAGGTCTTGTGTTGTCGGACTGGTGAGACACCATCCAGCACGCGGGTAGCCGCCCCCGGCGGGTATGCGGATCGCCGTCGAGAACCCCGTGTCGGCCACTTCGTGTTGAAGGACCACCCCCATCGGGTCGCAAACCTCACATCCTCGCTGAGATCGAGAAGGGAAACGTTGTCATGTCCATGCCCGAACACCACACACCCCACAAGGTCGTCGTCATCGGTGGCGGTTACGCCGGAACACTCGCGGCCAACCATCTGCGGATGCGCGCCGACGTCGACATCACGCTGGTCAATCCCCGCCCGGAGTTCGTCGACCGAATCCGGCTGCACCAGTTCGTGGCCGGCACCGGCGAGGCCACGGTGGACTACGGCACGCTGCTGGGCGAGGACATCCAGTTGGTGGTTGGCAGCGCCACGCGCATCGACACCACCGCCCGCACGGTGCGGCTGGCGTCGGGCTGCGCGCTGGACTACGACTACGTCATCTACGCGGTCGGCAGCACCGCAGCGATACCGTTGTCGGTGCCCGGCGCGGCCGAATTCGCTGTCTCCATTGCCGAATTCGAGTCTGCGCAGCGGCTGCGCAGCAAGCTTGACGAGTTGCCTCCCGATGCTCCGGTCACCGTGGTCGGCGCCGGGTTGACCGGCATCGAGACGGCCGCCGAACTGGCCGAACAAGGACGCACGGTCACGCTGGTGTGTGGCGGAATCCTGGCGCCCTCAGTGAGTGCGCCGGGTCGCCGATACGTCGCCAAGTGGCTGTCCCGGCACGGTGTCGCCGTGCTCGAGGCCAATGAGGTGACCGAGGTCCGGCCGGACGCGGTCGTCTTCGCCGACGGTGCGGTGCGTGCGAGCGCACTGACCATCTGGGCGGCAGGTTTCGGCGTGCCGGAGTTGGCGGCCGTGAGCGGGTTGCGCACCGACGAGCTCGGCCGGCTGCTCACCGACGAGACGCTGACCAGCGTCGACGACGACCGCATCGTCGCGGCCGGCGACGCCGCCGCACCGTCGGGCCAGCCGCTGCGGATGAGCTGCCAGGCCGCCGCGCCGCTGGGGGCGCAGGCCGCCAATACGGTGTTGAGCCGCGTTGCGGGGACCGAACCGGCGGTGATCAACCTGGCCCTCACGGGGTCGTGCGTCAGCCTCGGCCGGCGCGCCGCCATGCGACAGCTCGCCCGCAAAGACGACACCTCGGTGAACGTCTACGTCGGCGGCCGCATTAGCGCGGCGTACAAGGAGCTAACTTGCAAGCTCGGGGTGTGGAAGATCCGCCGCGAGGCCCGCAAGCCGGGCTCCCTGCTCTGGCCCAAGGGCGGCCCGCGTCCTGAGCAGCCGGCCGCCGCCACACGGGTGGTCACGTCCCCGTGACCACCGACGAGCATGCCGAGCGGTTCACCCTTTGCGCCCGCTGTTGTTCACGATCGTCTACGAAATAGTCGAAGAACGTCGGCCAGGAGGACCCGGATCGTGAACGCGCGATCGGAGGGTAGCGGTCCGCCCAGGGAAGCAGTGTCAGAGCGGCGGCTTCGTCGGTGGTCAGCCTGGTGGCCCGGGCGAAGTCGCCGATGTCGAGGTCGAGCAGGAGCCGACGACTGATGAGCGTGGAGGTGCCGCGGGCGCATCCGGTCAGCCGGGCGAGTTGAAGGGGAGTGATGCGTAACCGGTAGGACGGTCTGAGGAGATATCCGGCCAGGGACTCGTCCGTGAGCGGTTCCAGGCTTCGGGTGAGTGGCCGGGGCTTGCCGTTGCTGGTTGCGTCACCCATTGGTGCCAACAAGCGTGATCCGATGCCCCAAACCGTCCAGGCCGCGGCCACTCACTGGTTCCGGCTAGCGTGATCCGGCTCACTCCTTGAGGGGCTCCACCCCGAGGAGGGCTGCCGTCCTGGTGTAGAGGATGCGGGCGAGGGTGTCGTCCAGGGCGAGGCGCGAAGGGGCGTCCGGCTGGGACTTGCTGAAGAAGCCGCCGCTGGGGTACGGGGCGGGCGAGGCGGTGGCGAGCCAGACGGGGGTCTGCACACCTTCGTCCGGGGTGACGGCGAACGGACGGAACAGTGGGGCGGTCAGCCGCATCAGGCCGCCGGCGTTGCTGTTGATCGCGGTTCCCTTCACCATGCCGGGATTGGCGTTGTAGATGCTCATACCGTCGGGCAGGCGGTGTGCGAGCTCCCGAGTGGCCAGGAGGCTGACGAGCTTGCTCGTCGCGTAGACGTTGATCTGGTGGTAGAAGCGGCTGTTCCACGGCCTCCCCGCGACATCCGGATCCTTGACGTCGAGCTTGCCGCGCTTTTCCACGAACGTGGACATGTTGATGATCCGCGCTTCGGGGGTGAGCGCTCCTGCGGCCAGGAGGGCGTGGGTAAGCAGGAACGGGGCGTGGTGATTGATCGCGTAGGTGCGTTCGACGCCGTCAGCCGTCTGCTCGTACCGAGGGAAGGCCGCCCCTGCGTTGTTGATGAGGACGTCCACCGGGACGGTGTCGGCAGCCAATTTCGATGCGAGGGCGCGTACCTGCGACCACTGTTCCAGGTCGGCGATATACGTCCTCGGCGGGGCCGCGTCACTGCCCGCAGGGGCCAGGCCGCGCAAGCTGTCGGCGGCGGCCTTGGTGCGCGCCGCGTCCCGGCCGACGAGGACGACGGTCTGCCCGGCCTTGATCAGGTGGCGTGCCGTCACCAGGCCCAGGCCGGAGCCTCCGCCGGTGATGACTGCGGTCTTGCTGCTCATTGCTGTTCCTTTTCGTGGTTGTCCTTGACGGTGGCGGGCTCACCTGTCGACTGAGTGCCGTCGATCACCTCGCGGAGAAGCGCGTGCAGGCGCAGCCTGCTCTCGCGGTCGAGGCGGGCGAAGGGGGAGTGCTCAGTGGTGTGCTGGATGACGCGATCACGCAGCGTGCATCCCTCGGGAGTGAGCTGGATGACTTTCGCGCGGCGATCGGTGGGGTGGGGCACGCGGCGGACCAGGCCGCGCTTCTCGAGCCGGTCGATCATCGACGTGGCGGTCGAGGCGTCGCACTGCAAGCGGTCGGCCAGGCGGCGCGCGGTCATCTCCTGCTCGCGGCTCAGCCTCCACAGCACATCGGTCTGGGTGTCGGTCAGCCCCGCTTCGCGGGCCAGCTCCTTGAGCTCGGCGTGCACCTGGGTGCGGATCGCGAACAGGTAGTCGATGAGCTCTTCGTTCAGCCGCAGGTCATCCATGACCGTCACAGTACATGGAGTTTCCAATTATTGGAATTTCCATGTACTTGCGTCGCGACAGCCCCGGGCAGCGCGGCGCGGACTGGCGGCCGGCTACGGCGCTCAGTCACGGTGGCCCGGAATCGGGTTCTCACAAACGATCGTTATCTGGGGTTGTCAAGTGAATCGCCCCGAGTTCGGTGGAGTCGGCTTGGTTGACTCTCATGCCGGCTGGGCGTTCGGGTAAAGAAACTCGTACTCGATGGGGGGCGTGATCGGAGTGAATCAGCGTGCCTGCCGCCGGCCTGCGGTTATGGATGGCCATGCTGAGTGCGTTGGTGACCAGGGCGGCGGTCTGGCCGGCATCGACGGACCAGCCCACCACCCGGCGGGAGTAGACCTTGCCTTCGCGGGTGGGGTGCTCGGTGATGTCGGTGACCCACAGCTCGTTGGGGGCGTCTCGGGCGAACTGGCGGTCGACCAGGTCCGCGGCGGCGCCAGGGCGCCCGGGTTTCAGGGCGAGGCAAACGGTGGAGGAAGTGGTTGAGCAACCGTTCCACCGATGCGGCCGGCCCCAGGCTCGCGCGAGTCCCCACGTGCGGAAAGGTGTCCACCCATGCAGGAACACCCCTCCAGTACTTCCCCGGACACCTCCAGTGGACCCGCGAAACCCGAAACCGCACCCGGGCTCGGGCGGGACTTCAACCGGTTCTGGATCGGGAGCCTGTTCAGCAACCTCGCCGACGGCATGATGATCATCGCCCTGCCCCTGGTGGCGGCGCTGCTCACCAACGACCCGCTCATGGTGTCCGGGCTGTTCGCGGCCCGCTTCCTGCCCTGGCTGCTGTTCGGCCTGGTCTCCGGGGTGATCGCCGACCGTGTCGATCGAGGTCGGCTCATGGTGGCGGCCAACCTGGTCCGCGCGGGCGCCCTGATCGCTCTGGCCGCGCTCATCGCCACCGGCCACGCGGGCATCTGGGTGCTGTACGCGGTCATGTTCACCGTCATGACCTGTGAAGTGTTCTACGACATCGCCGGACGGGCGATGCTCCCCGACATCGCACCTGCCGGGACCATCGACCGCGCCAACGGACGGCTGGAAGGCGGCAAGACCGTCACCCAGGACTTCGCCGGCGGCCCCCTGGCTGGGTTCCTGTTCGTCGTGGCGGCCGTCCTGCCCCTGGCGGTCAACAGCGCCGCCTACCTGCTGGGCGCCCTGGTGCTGCTGGGACTGCCCATGGCCGTGCGCAGGCCCAAGAACACCACTGGCGAGGACACGGAGACGGGTGTTCGCCCCTCACCCCTGGCCGACCTGCGCGACGGCGTCTCCTTCGTCTTTCGCGGCAGTTCCCTGGGGCCCATCCTGCTCTTCAGCGTCGCGCTGAACGCCTCCTTCATGGGGTTGAGCGCGGTCATGGTGCTGTTGGCCCGGGACCACTTCGGCGTGCCGCCCTCCCTGTACGGGGTGTTCGTCGGCTCGTCGGCCGCCGGTGCCCTCCTCGGTGCCGCCGCCGCGGGACGGATGGTCGCCCGGCTCGGCCGATTCCGCCTGGAAGTGGTGCTGTTCACCGTCACGGGGTTGTGCTTCCTCGGCTTCGGCCTGGCGCCCAACGCCTACGTCGCCGTCGCGGCCTGGGTGGTCCTGGGCTTCGCGATCACCGCGTCCAACATCGTCATGCTCGGGGCCATTCAGCTGATCGTGCCGGGCCACCAGATGGGCCGGGTGATGTCGATGGTCGCGGTGTCGGCGACGGGCTTCGGGCCGGTGGCCGCACTCCTGGCCGGGCTGCTGGGGCGTGTGGAGCTGTACTACGTTCCGATCGCCTCCGGTGTGCTTCTGCTGGTCTCTCTGGTGTTGGCGAGCCCCGCCCTGCGCAGCGTGGTCACCGATGCCGACCGGATCGAAGCGGCGCAGATCGCCGGGCAGGAGCACAACCGGTCGCACTGCGCCACGGGGTAGGAGTCCTCCGGAGGTTCGGGAGTATCAGGCCACGATCGCAGCGCATCTGACGTGGCCAACATGCCTGAAGACCCCCGAATACTGTTAAGGCGAGTACGCGCTCACGTTACTTGCCTTACACGGCCTACCAGCCGAGGCCGCACGTGACCTACCGGCCGGAACGTTCAACTGCCCGGCGTGTGACGGGTCGATGTTGCTCAAGCGCGGACGGGTGAAGGTCCCCAACGAAATGCTCTGGGTAGACCATCGCTACCGGCAAGGAATCTTCGTGCTCGATCTGGACGCGGCGGCCGTCTGGAATATCGAACTGGGGCCGCCTCACGTGCGGATCAGCGAGTGGTGCGACAGCGATGGTGACGAGCAATCTTCCTCGTACGTGCCGCGCACCCTCCGATGCCCGATAAAGCATGCTGCGGACTTGACGTGCACGCCAGGCCGATACCCCAACGAGTGGGCTGTCGTTTCGCGCGTAGGCGCGTCTGAGGGCAGGAGAGCCCCCCGAGGGGGAGTTTTCGGAGTTTCCGGACACCTCCACGCGGGCGTGCGCAGAGAGGGGCGCCGTAGTACTCGCCGAAAATCGGACGGATATGGCTGACCAGCGGTGATGGCCGTTTCGGTTGGTCAGGTGTTCGCCTGATCGGCTGCGAACGTGGTGTGGGCCTGTTCGATCGTGTCCGGAATCTGCGGGGCACCTCAGGAGGTGTTGCGTCGTACGGCTGAGGCCCGCCGCCGGGCGTTATACGAACGCGCGGACGCCTGCGCCGATCCACCCCGCGGTGCTCTTCCGCCGTCTTCCGGTCGTCACTCGGAGGCTAACCCTCCTCGCAGGCCGACCTTGGCGCCAGAGCACCACGGCTGATGCCGCCTCCAGCCTTCCGATGGTCAGTCGCTACTGGCCGTTCCGATCATTCTCACGGGCCTTTTCTGTTGCTCAGGCGAAATCAGTCGGCGGGTTTGCCGAACCAGCGGGAGAGGTGGTCGTCCAGGTCCTGCTGATCGTCGCCGATCCAGGCGACGTGGCCGTCGGGGCGTAGCAGGACGCACGGAACATCCAGTGCCACAGTGGGATCCGCGAGGTAATCGACCCGGTCTGACCAGCCGCCGACGGTCAGGCGTTCGGTGCGGTCCAGCAGCAGGCCGCGGCCGCGATGCAGCAGACCGTAGAGGTGGCCCTGTTTCACGTCGATGTCGCGCAGACGGCGGCCGAGCAGGTCGGGGCCCTCGCCGAAGTCGTAGCGGATGCCGATCGCGGTGATCTTCTCGATCAGATGGCGGTTCACCTCGTCGAAGTCCATCAGTTCGGTGAGCAGCCTGCGCACGGCCCGCGGGCCCGGTTCGGTGGACAGCAGTTCCATCTGGGCGCGGGTGTTGTCCAGCACGTCCTCGGCGACCGGATGACGTTCGGCCTGGTAGGTGTCCAGCAGTGTTTCCGGCGCCCAGCCGCGGATCTGTGCGGCCAGTTTCCAGCCGAGGTTGAATGCGTCCTGCACGCCCAGGTTGAGGCCCTGTCCGCCGGTGGGTGGATGGACGTGTGCCGCATCGCCGGCCAGCAGCACCCGCCCGACCCGATAACGTTCGGCCAGCCGGGTGGCATCCCCGAAGCGGGACAACCAGCGCGGGGAGTGCACGCCGAAATCGGTTCCGGCGATGGTGCGCAACTGTTGTTTGAAATCCTCGAGGGTGGGCGGTTCCGCGCGGTCGCTGACTCCCTCGGCGGGGACGACGACGCTGTAGACCCCTTCGCCGAAGGGCCGGATCCAGAATGGCTGATGGGTCTCGCGGACTTCGGTCACCTTGGCGGCGATCTCCTCCTGCGGCACACCCACTTCCATCTCGCCCATCAGCGTCTCGGTCCGTGAGGGCTCGCCGGGGAAGCCGACACCGAGCAGTTTACGCACCGTACTGCGCCCGCCGTCACAGCCGACGAGGTAGCGCGAACGCAGCTGTTCCCCGTCGGCCAGCTCGACGGTCACACCCTCGTCGTCCTGCTCGAAACCGGCGACCGCGCAACCGCGCCGGACCTGCGCACCCAGTTCGATCGCATGTTCTTCGAGCAGATGCTCGATGACCGGCTGCGGGATACCCAGCAGATAGGCGTACGCGGAATCCAGGCTCTTGGGCGCGGGTTTGGGGATGGCGGCGAAGAAACCGCCGGCCGGACGCTGTCTTCCATGCTGGAGAATGCGATCCAGCAGTCCGCGCATCGCCATCAGCTCGAGACTGCGAATATGCAGACCGACTATGCGGACGAACGACTTGGGCTCGGTTTCCTTCTCCAGAACGAGTACCCGCACATCGTGCAGCCGCAGCTCGGCGGCCAGCATCGCACCGGTCGGCCCGCACCCGGCAATGATCACATCGAAGATGAGGGGCGCGCGATCGGCGCCGGAGGCCGGCGACCAGAGAACTCCGGGGACGTCGCCCACCGTGGAGTCACGCTCGACCCTGTCGTTCGACGGCGGCTCGGCGGTGACCTGCTGAGAGTGCATAGGTGTTGCCTTTCGGGAGGGCCTTGTTGGCGAGGCGCTCCCGGCGACACCTACGTCAATCGCCCGGCCGTGACGGGAAGGGGGAGCACCCACATCGATACAGCGTTCATGGGTCTCACCTCCTCGGGCGATGTCACGGTCAACTGCAAGCTACAAGCCCGAGCATCATCCCGTCCAATCCTTTCCCGGCCACGTGATCACGACTCCAAATCCTCGAAACCTGGCCCTGGGCCCACCAACTCCTCCTCGCGGGCCGTGTTCATCAGACAGCTGAGCACGCCGCCCTTCGTCGCCGTGCTCGGCTGCCCTCCGCGACTCTGCACGCTTGGCCGAAGGCCCGGCCGATCGAGCCACCGCGTTCCGCGTGTCACGGTGGCCCGGGCCTCATGGGTCGCCGGGGCGGGGGGAACGCGGTGGCCGGGCCGCGAGAACAACGGGGCCGGAATCGCCCCCGCCCCCGGCCCACGATGGGCCGGGGGCGGGGGTCAGCACTCGGGTCAGGGGTTCGACGGGCGCCACATGGGGAACATCGGCGGGCCGTCGGGCATGAACATCGGGTCGCCGAGATCCTGATAGCCGTGGCGCAGGTAGAGCCTGCGGCTGCGGGTGCTGCTGGCCTCCAGGTACGCGGGTATGCCCGCCTCGTCGAGCCCGCGGTGGTACTCCTCGAGCAGCCGGGTCCCCGTCTTCCGTCCCTGATGCCCGGGGAGCACGGCGAGGAACGCCAGGTAGTGGTGCGGGTCGTGGGGGTGGCGCTTGTCCATCTCCTCCCCCATCTGCCCGATGCGCTCCGCGTGGGGACCGGCGAACGCCTCCACCCGGGCGTCCCGGTCGGGGATCTCGGGAAGCGGCTCGGCGCCTTTGCGGAACCATACGGCCACGGCGGACATGTCGGCCGTCGCGTGGACCTCGCCGTGGATGAGGGCGCTCTCGGTGATCATGGAGAAGAAGGGGGGCATCACCCGGCGGCGGTCGCCGTCCGGCGGGATCATCCAGGCCGAGATCTCCTGCTCGTGGAAGGAGGTGGCGATGATCGCGCCGATGGTCTCGGCGGCTCCGGGAGCGTTCTGAACGCGAATGATCTCTGTCATTCGGTCCCTCCCACGGCCGCCTGGGCGCCCCGCCCGATGTTCGCGTATACCTTCGGCCGGTTGGCCCGCAGGGCGAGTCCCCACATGACGCCGAGCCCCACGGCGACGAAGTAGACGGCGGGCATGATCCAGCGCAGCGGGGAGTCGGGGGCCACGCCGAGCACGGTGTCGAAGTTGGCCATGACGAGCACGATGACCACGATCAGCAGGACCGAGGAGATACCCGGGGCGATCCTGGTCCGCCAGGCGTTCTCCTCGTTGGGGTTCTTGGCGAAGAAGACCAGCACGGAGATCGAGGTGGCCGCCAGCATCATGAGCAGTCCCAGGCCACCGAACGATCCGACGGTGAAGAACAGCTGGACGACCGGATCCAGGCCGAAGACCGCGTATATGACGATTGTGACCAGCCCGATGACACTCTGCGCCACCGAGCCGTTGACCGGGGCGCCGGTCCGGGGGGAAGTACGACCGAAGGTCTCGGGAAGCACCCTCTCCCTGCCGAGGGCGAAGACGTAGCGGGAGATCGTGTTGTGGAAGGCGATCAGCGCGGCGAAGAGGCTCGTCACGAAGAGGAGGGAGCCGATGGTGGCGACGGTCGCCCCCAGGTGCTGCCCGGCCAGGTTGAACAGGAGGGCCGAACTCTGCTCGCGCGAGGTCTCGACGATCTTGTCCGAGCCGATCGGCACGGTCATCGCCCAGGACGACAGCGCGTACAGCCCGGAGATGACGGCGAGTGCGACGTAGGTCGCGATCGGCACCGTGCGCCTCGGATCCTTGGTCTCCTCGGAGAACACCACCGACGACTCGAAGCCCGCGAAGGACGCGATGCAGATCGCGACCACCGCACCGATCCCGGGGACGAAGAGGTTCGCCGGGTTGAAGACGTCGAGGCTGTAGCCCGAGGCCGCCGGGTTGATCAGGTCCGCGATGTCGAACACGACGACGACGGCTATCTCCGTCAGCAGCAGGACCGAAAGGACCTTCCCGTTCACGTCGACCCGCATGAGGCCGAGCACCCCGGTCAGCACCCAGGCGACCAGCCCGATGACCCACCAGGGCGGAGAGCTTCCGAACCAGTCGGCGATCAGCGGCTGGGCGGCCGCACCGATCATGCCGTAGAGACCCACCTGGAGCGCGTTGTAGGCCAGCAACGCGACCCACGCGGTCGCCACCCCCACCGGCCTGCCGAGCCCTTTCGCGGTGTACGCGTAGAACGCTCCGGCGTTGACGACGTAACGGGCCATTGTCACGTAGCCGACGGCGAACAGGCCCAGGATGGCTCCGAGCAGGATGAAGGCGAGCGGCACGCCGGTCACGCCGGTCGCGGCGTAGGCGGCGGTCACCGAGCCACCGATGACGGTCAGCGGTGCCGCCGCCGAGATGACGAAGAACACCACCGACGGCACACCGAGGCGGTCCTGGGCGAGCGCGGCGGAAACGGCGCTGGCCCTTCGTTCTGTCACGGACATTGGGATCCTTGAAATGAGGGGGGTTCACCGGCGGCTGATGACGGAGTCACCTACGGCAGCCTCGGTCTGGGCGATCAGTTCCTGGAGCGGCGCCGGGAGGGCGGTGATCGAATCGGAGAGGTATCTCGGGTTCTGCTCCCACAGGACGAGCTGGTTGCCGCCGGTTGCGACGAGCAGCCCCAGCAGGACGCTGTCCTGGACGCTGAGTGGCTCACGGCGTTGGATCGCCAGGTTGACGCGTCCGCCGGGCCACGCTGCGATGTTCACGTCGACCGGCACCTGCCTCCGCGACGGGCGTCTGCCGGGTGGGCGCAGCAGCCCGTCGGCGGTCATCCGGGCCGCCACGTCGGCGAGTGCCGTACGGGCGAGGAACTGCAAC
>NZ_JBEXUE010000260.1:0-14315 GCF_040614275.1 Streptosporangium sp. NPDC006013 | reverse complement strand
CTTCACCCCGAGGATCAGCTGCGGCTTCTCGCGTTGATCGAGCGGCACGGCTCCCTGACGGCGGCGGCTCACGCACTCCAACTCACGCCCGCGGCCCCGTGCGCCCCGCCCGCCGCCGTCCCGCTAGCCGCCCCAGACGCCGGTGGCGGCGGCCTCTCGCGCGTAGTCGGTGAAATCCCTGGGCTCCCTGCCCAGGGCACGCCGGACGCCGTCCGTCAGGTGGGCGTTGCGGCCGTCCAGGACATCGGTGAAGAGCCCGGCCAGCTGCGTCGCGTACCCGGCCGGTACGCCGTGCTCGACCAGCCCGGCCGCGTACTCCTCGGGGGAGACCGGCAGGTAGCCGATCTCGCGGCCGGTCGCCTTGGAGATCTCCGCGGCCGCGTCGGCGAAGGTCAGCAGCCGGGGACCGGTCAGCTCGTAGAGCTCGCCCGCGTGCCCGTCCTCGGTCAGCGCCGCGACCGCGACGTCCGCGATGTCCTCGGCGTCGACGAACGGCTCGGCCACCTCCCCCGCGGGGAACGCGATCTCGCCGCCCATGACCGGCTCCAGCAGGTAGTCCTCGCTGAAGTTCTGGCAGAACCAGCTCGCCCGCAGGATCGTCCACTCGGCGCCGGACTCCCTGACCGTCCGCTCGCTCACCTGGGCCTCCTCCTCGCCCCGGCCGGACAGGAGCACCAGCCGCCGGACGCCGCTCCCGACCGCCCGCGAGACGAACGAGCGGACCGAGTCCCCGGCCCCGGGGAACGCCAGGTCCGGGTAGTAGACCAGGTACACCGACCCCGCCCCCCGCAGCGCGGCCGCCCATGTCGACTGGTCCTCCCAGTCGAACGGCGGCTCGCCCGAGCGGGAACCGACCCGCACTGGCAGGCCGCGCGCGGTGAGCCGCTCCACCACCCGGCGGCCGGTCTTGCCGGTGCCTCCGAGGACCAGCGTCGTGCTCTTCTCGTGCGTGTTCTCCGTCATACCACCAGTGAACCGGGCAATGGTGAGACGGTCCATGGTTGAGAAGCGCAATTCCATGTTCCAACGTCTAGAGTGAGTCCGTGGACGCACTCACCGACCTCCTGGACGGGCCGAGAGCCCGGGGAGCGTTCCTGCTCCGCTCGATCCTGAGCCCGCCCTGGTCGCTCCGCATTCAGGATCGGGCGCCGCTCGCCCTGGCGGCCATGGTGCGGGGCGAGGCGTGGGTGGTCCCCGACGGCGGTGACGCGGTGCGCCTGGGCCCCGGGGACGTCGCGATCATCCGCGGTCCCGATCCCTACACCGTCGCCGACGACCCGGCCACGCCTCCCCAGGTGGTGATCCACCCCGGGCAGCACTGCACCACCCTCGACGGGCGGGACCTGGCCCAGGCGATGGATCTGGGCGTCCGCACCTGGGGCAACAGCCCGGACGGGTCGACGGTGATCCTCACCGGCGCCTACCAGATGCGCGGGGAGATCAGCCGGCGTCTGCTGGAGGCGCTGCCCGCGCTGCTGGTCCTGCCGGAAGGCGCCTGGAACTGCCCCATCATCCCGTTGCTCGCCGACGAGATCGTCAAGGACGAGCCGGGGCAGGAGGCCGTTCTCGACCGGCTGCTCGACCTGCTGCTCATCGCCGTCCTGCGGGCCTGGTTCTCCCGTCCCGAGGCCGGGGCCCCCGCCTGGTACCGGGCGCACAGCGATCCCGTGGTGGGCAAGGCCCTGCGCATGCTGCACAACAACCCCGCCCACCCCTGGACCGTGGCCGCCCTGGCCGCCGGGGCCGGCGTCTCCCGCGCGGCCCTGGCCCGCCGTTTCACCGAGCTGGTCGGTGAGTCCCCGATGGCCTTCCTCACCGGCTGGCGGCTGGCCATGGCCGCCGACCTGCTGCGCGAGACCGACGCCACGGTCGGCGCGGTGGCCGCTCAGGTCGGGTATGGCAGCTCGTTCGCGCTCAGCACGGCCTTCAAGCGGGTACGCGGGGTCAGCCCGCAGGAGCACCGTGCCGGGGCGAGGTAGCCGGCTCCCCGGGCAGGAAGTCCTCGACACAGGTCGTGACCTGGGTGTTCATTCTCGTACCGACCGGGAAGGCTAGCCGGTCGAGGGGGACGACATGGAATACAAGGACTTCATTCGCGCTGTGGCGGAGCGCGCGGCCCTGTCGCACCAGGAGGCGGAAGACCTCGCTCGCGCGACTGTGGAGATGCTGGGAGATCGGCTGAGCGAGGGGGAGGCCAGACGTCTCGCGACATCACTGCCGGAACCCCTGCGGGGTTCGCTTCACGTACGGGACAGGGCCGAGGACTTCGGGCTGCATGACTTCGTCACCCGGGTCAGCGAGCGCACCGGCCTGACCATGAAGGAGGCCACCGCCGGGGTGCGGGCCGTTCTGGTCACGGTGCGCGAGACGGTCGACGACGAAGTTTTCGATCATGTTCTGGCACAGCTTCCCGGGGAATTCCAGGAGATGGTGGAGACCACCACCTGACCCGGGGGGCCGGCGGGCGGGGGGCCTGGCGAAGCGGACGGCCTGGTTCCCCGCCGCGGACCGGAGATCCCGGAACCGGTGGGCGTGATGGCAGGTGTTCCCGAGCAGGGCGACCAGGGGGGAGGAAAGGGCTCATGACAGCGGATCCATCGGTGAGCGCGCTGCACGGCCCCTCTCCCTTCCCGCCCATCGCCGACTACGCGTTCCTGTCCGACTGTGAGGTCACCGCGCTGATCGCGCCGAGTGGGAACGTCGAGTGGCTCTGCCTGCCCAGGATGGACTCTCCCAGCGTCTTCGCCGCCATCCTCGATCGGGGCGCGGGAGGCTTCAGGTTCGGTCCCGCGGATCTGAGGGTGCCCGCCGCGCGCCGCTACCTGCCCGGCACCATGATCCTGGAGACGAGCTGGGGCACGCCCACCGGCTGGATCATCGTGCGCGACCTGCTCCTGGTGGGACCCTGGCACCACCACGAGGAGCTCTCCCACACGCACCGGAGGGCACCGACCGACTACGACGCCTCCCACGTGCTGCTCCGCACGGCGCGCTGCGTCAGCGGGGAGGCACAGGTCACGCTCGGCTGCGAGCCGATGTTCGACTACGGCCGCACCCCCGCCCGCTGGTCGTACACCGACAGGGGCTACCACCAGGGCGTCGCGAGGGCGGCGGGGCAGAGCCTGGAGCTCAGGCTCACCACGGACCTGCGGCTGGGGTTCGAGGCCGGGCGAGCGACGGCACGGACCCTCCTCAAGGAGGGGGACACGCGCTTCTGCGCGCTGTCGTGGACCGTGCACGAGCCGCCGTACACCTTCGAGGAGGCCTACGAGCGGCTGGTATGGACCGCCCACCACTGGCAGCACTGGCTCGCCAGGGGAAACTTTCCCGACCACCACTGGCGGAGCTACCTGGAGCGCAGCGCCCTCACCCTCAAGGGTCTGACCTTCGCCCCGACGGGCGCGCTCGTCGCGGCGGCGACCACCTCCCTGCCCGAGACCCCGGGCGGCAGCCGCAACTGGGACTACCGCTACTCCTGGATCAGGGACTCGACCCTCGCCCTCTGGGGCCTCTACACGCTGGGCTTCGACTGGGAGGCCGACGACTTCTTCTGGTTCATCGCCGACGTCGCGGAGCGGGACGAGGAGCTCCAGATCATGTACGGCGTCGACGGTGAGCGTGAGCTGAAGGAGTACGTCCTCGACCATCTTCACGGATACGAGGGCGCCAGGCCGGTCCGGATCGGCAACGACGCCTACCAGCACCGCCAGAACGACGTCTGGGGTGCCGTCCTCGACTCCTTCTACATCCACGCCCGGTCGCGGGACCGCCTGGACGAGCGGATCTGGCCCGTCCTGAAGCGACAGGTCGAGTCGGCCATCAGACACTGGCAGGAGCCCGACCGGGGCATATGGGAGGTGCGCGGAGAGCCACGGCACTTCACCTCCTCGAAGGTCATGTGCTGGGTGGCGATCGACAGGGGCACCCGGCTCGCCCTGCTCAGGGAGGAGTTCGAGCTGGCCGCGCACTGGCAGGCGATCGCCGACGAGATCCACGCCGACGTGTGCGCCAACGGCGTCAGCGAGCGAGGCGTGTTCAAGCAGCACTACGACTCCGACGCTCTCGACGCGTCACTCCTGCTCATCCCGCTGGTGCACTTCCTGCCGGCCAGTGATCCCCGGGTCCGTGCCACCGTTCTGGCCATCGCCGACGAGCTGACAGCCGACGACCTGGTCCTGCGCTACAGGACGGAGTACACGGACGACGGCATGTCGGGCGAGGAGGGCACCTTCACTATCTGCTCGTTCTGGCTCGTCTCGGCGCTGACCGATATCGGGGAGTACACCCGGGCCCGCAGGCTCTGCGAGAGGGTCCTCTCCTTCGCCAGCGCCCTCGGACTCTACGCCGAGGAGATCGACCCGGTGACCGGGCGCCACCTCGGCAACTTTCCCCAGGCGTTCACCCACCTGGCACTCATCAACGCGGTGATCCACATCATCCGCGCGGAGCGAGAGCAGTTCATCCCGACCGCCTGGCCGACGTAGGAGCGGTCAGACCGCACGCGGACGTGCGAGAGCACCCGAACGGCCTGGCTAGGCTTTCGGGTATGAACCGTCGGGTGATTGCGATAGTGGTGCTCGTCGGCCTGCTCGCGACGAGCGGTCTGTCGGTGGTGCTGGCCTGGGGACTCAGCGGCTGAACACACGGGGCCGCTGAGTGACCGAGCCGTCGCGCACGCCCCCCGACGCCGCGACCGCTCCCTCCGCGGATGTCGCTAGGCGACCACCATCGAGTTCTGGCCTGCGGGCTGTGCGTTCTGCTGAGGGGTGTGCGCGGGCTGCGGGTGCGCGACGGGCTGCTCCGCGACCGGCTGGGGCTGCCGCTGCTCGGTGGCCTGCTCGGCAGGGGCCTGCGCGGCAGGGCAGCCGCAGTAGCCGTTGGTCAGGATCAGGCGACCTCGCTGTGCCGTGTAGGTGCGGGAGTCGGTGGCGAGGAGAACGCCCGTACATTTGACGCAGACGACGGACTGATGATCCATGGCCGGCTTCCTTCCTTGAGGGTAGCCGTCGAACGTCTCTCTGTCCGGCCGGCTGGCTGCTCGTGCCCCGCCGGAGAGAGGTGAATCTCCCTATTGGGGTTTCTATCTTACTTCGTAGCGCAGGGCGATCATTGAGCGACCCCAAGTGACAGATGTGAGACTTGGTGACGCTGCTTCATAACGGTCTCATGTGGAGCGATCCCGCGGGTGGGGAATGTCTCTCTCACCCCTCGGCTGATTCTGGGTACGACCGGGCGTCTCCCCGTGGTCTCGGGGCCTTCTCCCTCTCCCGCACCACCGGCCGGAACAGCAGCGCGTTGGCCGCCACCGCGATGCAGACCAGGCCGAGCAGGAAGCCCCAGCTCACGTCGCTCAGGTGGTGCATGCCGCGATACATGCGCGAGTAGCCGATGCCGAGGGGGATGCCCAGGCCGACCAGCCACCACAGCACGTTCAGGATCTTGTAGCGGTGGGTGTGGACGGTCAGCACCAGGGCGACGCCGCAGTAGAAGGCGACAGCGGCACTGGTGTGGCCCGAGGGGAAGCTGGAGGTGGGCGGGGCGGGGTCGAGATGCTCGACGGCGGGTCGCTTGCGCTGAGCGAAGACGGTGGCCAGCAGGAAGATCGCCGACTGGGAGAAGACCGCCAGCGCGAGGAAGATCGATTCGTTCCAGCGCCTGAAGACCAGCCGGAAGCCGATGACGAGCAACGCGGTCGCAGTGATGATCACCGGGGTGTCGGACAGGCCCGACACCACGTCGGTGATCGAACTCCAGTAAGCGGTGCGGCCCTGGGCCAGCTGCTCGTTGACCCCCTGGTCGTTCGCCACGAGGGTCGTCGTCTGCAGGATCTTGGTGATGAGGAGTCCGACGCCGATCGTCAGGGCGGCCATGATGGCCAGCGGCACCAGGATGAGGCGCGTCACGCCTCTGAAATCCACCGACATTTTTGACATGGCGCGCCAGCTACCCCGAATGGCCTCACCGGAACGCCTCGGGTTCGATGCCCTCGATGGGCGGCTCGACGGGTTTGCGGCCCTCTCCCCGGCGCCAGGCCTCGAAGCCCACGGCCGTCCCCACCACGACCACCACGCCCAGCGCGACCCCGGCGACGACGTCGCTGGTCCAGTGGACGCCGAGCGCCACCCGGCTGTAGGCGACGAACACCACGACGACCGCCGCGACGATCCAGGCGGCGATCCGGGAGGCCGGAGTCCGCAGGAAGGGCAGCAGAATGAGCACGAGGATGCAGGCGCCCAGCGCGGCGCCCATCGCGTGGCCGGAGGGGAAGGAGGCGCCGGGCGCCGAGGCCACCGGATCGGGCAGGTCGGGCCGGGCGCGGTCGACGATCCCCTTGACCGCGAGGTTCAGCAGGCCGCCGAAGGTGATCGTGGCGACCGCCCAGACGGCCAGCCGCGGCGCGCCCCGGTACCAGAGCCAGGCGGCGGTCAGCAGCACCAGCCCACGCCATGTCCAGGGGCCGAACACCTCGGTCGCCACGTTGAGGAAGGCCGTGTAGCCGGGGTGCTCCAGTGCCTGGGCGTGCAGCTGGAGGGCGATGCTCTCGTCGAAGCTCCTGAGCGGTGAGGAGGAGGTCTTCACGAGCACGAGCAGGACCACGAACGGCACCGTGAAGATCGCCACCGCCACCACCGCAAGCGTCAGGCGTATGCCCAGGCGCAGGTCGGCGGAGTTGTCATCGGGATTTCCGTGCGGTGGTGACTCACCTTGGACAGTTCGGACCATCGTTCATGGCTACCCGATTTCCGGTGAATATTCTTTCCATTCCGGGTAAAGCCTCAGGCCGCGGGCCGGGATTCGCGCCGGGTGGTCCAGCGCAGGACGTCGCAGTGCCGCCGCTCGGCCTCGGCGAGTGCCGCCTCGTCCGTGTAGGCGTCGAGGACGGCCCGTAGCTGCGGCATCTGCGCCGCGACGTCGTCCCACGCCTGGGACGGGTCGTCGACGCCGAGCTCGATCAGCGCGTCCAGATGCGCGGCGTAGGCGGTCCACCACTGCCGGCTCAGCTCGGCCAGAAACCCGCCGAGTCCGTCGAACTCCCGCTGGATCTCCTCCTCCCACCAGACAGGGACTGTGACATCACCGGTTTCCGCGAGGTCGCGGAGCACGATGTGCGCCAGGGTGCGCCGCCGCCGGGCGATGGCCGAACGTGACAGGGTGTTCATGTACCCACCCTGCCGATCTCTGTTTGCCGAACGCTTAACGATGTGTTGACGGCGATATGTGGCCAGGGAGAGGAACCGCTTGGCCGGAGTCATCGGGCAGCACTAGGCTCTGATCCGCAGATCATTCCGCCCTGTGTCCGCGGAGCTACCTCGACGTGGAGGAAGCTCGCCCATGACACAGGTCCTCGAACTCTCCCGGCTCATCGATCGCACCCTCGGTGCTCTCGCCGACGTTCTCGGCACCGACGGCGCGGCGCTCATGCTGGTAGACGACCACGACCGGTTGCGAGCGATCGGCGGTTCCGACGACCACGGCCGACGCCTGGAGCTGATCCAGGAGCAGATCGGTTCCGGGCCGGCCATCGAGAGCCTGGCCCGAGGGGAAGACGTCACGGTCGACGACCTGCGGGCGGCCAGGCCCCTCGGGTTCCCCGGCGTGGCCGCGCGGGTCTCGGAGGTCCGTGCGGTGCTCTCGGTGCCGTTGCGAACCGAGGAACAGCTGATCGGCACCCTGAATTTCTACGACCGGATGAGCCATGAATGGCAACCCGCGAAAGTCCGGGCCGGAGAACGCCTCGGCGAACTCATGGTGATGGTTCTCCAAACGCTGGCCAATAGATCTCCTATTTCTGGGCAGTCGTAGTGTGCATGTCAAGTAGCCAGGTCGACGCTGAAAGGCGCCCCACATATGACTCACATTGATCCGGAAGCGCTGGTCGCGAGCTTGAGAAAGCTCAGGACGACCTCGTCCGCCACAGGCATAGTCCATCAGTTGGAGCGTGCCGTGGACGTGGTGAACTCGCTGTTCGGGTATTCGGGTGCGGGGCTGATGTTCGCGGAGGAAGGCAAGGATCTTCGTTATTTGGTCGCCACCGACGATCCGGGGCGGAGCCTTGAGGGCGCGCAGCTCCATCTTGGTCAGGGGCCGTGTGTTTCCGCGTTTGAAGAGAATTGCGCGGTGACCTCAAGCGACGTGAGCGTCGACCCGCGCTGGCCGAAACTCGCCGACCGGCTCCACCCGGAGGTGCGGGCGGTGGCCGGGGTGCCCGTCCGGCTTGGCAGCGAGCCGGTGGGTACGTTGAACGTCTACCAGGCCACGGTTTACCAGTGGGATGAGTCGGACATTCAAGCCCTCTACGGCTACGCGGACGTGATCGAGCAACTGCTCGCCGCCGCGATGGCCGCCGAGGAGAAGAGCGCGCTGGCCGAGCAGCTCCAGTACGCCCTCGACTACCGCGTGGTCATCGAGCGGGCGATCGGCTACCTGATGGGAAAGCACGACCTGACCGCCACCCAGGCCTTCACCGGCCTGCGCAAGCAGGCCAGGGACAGTCGCCGTCGCGTCGCCGACCTCGCAGCCGAGCTGCTCGGTGAGGGAGCCGGAGAAATGCGGTGATCCTGCTCACGTCACGGGGCTGAGCCCGATGGATGCCCGCTGATCAGGTACTCCGGCGACCTGGCCGGCGCGAGCCCTACCCTGTAGGGGCACTAACCTGATCGGTGATGTACAGATTCGTCTTCTCGCAGGTCCTCAGCCGCCTCGACGCGGAGGACGCGCACCATCTGACGGTGCGCGCGCTCCGTGCCCTCTCGGTCATGCCCGTGGTCAAGAGGCTGCTTCACCGCAGCCTCGCGCCGCGCGATCCCGCACTGCGCGTGCAGGCCTTCGGCGTGCACTTCCCCGGCCCGTTCGGGCTGGCGGCCGGCTTCGACAAGGACGCCGGCTGCGTGGAGGCCTTGTCCGCGCTCGGCTTCAGTCACGTCGAGGTCGGCACGATCACCGCCCACGCGCAGCCGGGCAACGCCCGGCCCCGGCTGTTCCGCCTCGTGGGAAACCGGGCGATCATCAACAGGATGGGTTTCAACAACGCCGGAGCCTCCGCGGCGGCCCGGCTGCTGAGCAGGCCCAGGGGTGTTCCGGCGATCGTCGGCGTCAACATCGGCAAGACCAAGGTGGTGCCCGAGTCGGGGGCCGTCGACGACTATGTGACCAGCGCCAGAAAGCTCGCTCCACTGGCCGACTACCTGGTCGTCAACGTCAGCTCGCCCAACACCCCCGGGCTGCGCGACCTCCAGGCCGTGGAGCTGCTCGGCCCGCTGCTGCGGGCGGTGAAGGAGATCGCCGACGCCACCCTCAAGCGCACCCCGCTGCTGGTCAAGATAGCGCCCGACCTGGCGGACGACGATGTGGACGCGGTCGCCGACCTGGCCCTGGAGCTCGGTCTCGACGGCATCATCGCCACCAACACCACGATCAGCAGGCAGGCGCTGACCGGCGCGGAGCGTGACCGGGCTCAGCAGAGCGGCGGCCTGTCCGGCAGGCCGCTGAAGGCCAGGTCGCTGGAAGTGCTGCGCAGGCTGCGCGCGAGGGTGGGCGACCGCCTGGTGCTCGTCTCCGTAGGCGGTGTCGAGGACGTGGACGACGTCTGGGAGCGACTGCTCGCCGGGGCCACGCTCGTTCAGGGCTACAGCGCGCTGATCTACGAGGGGCCCTTCTGGGCGCATCGCGTCAACCGCGAGCTCGCCCGCAGGCTCCGCCGTCACGGCGTGGTGGACCTCCGCCAGATAATCGGCCGTACCGCGGCCTGATCCGCCCCCTCCAGGGAGGCGATATACCCTGGGTGGGTAACCTTGGGGCATTGGAGGCACGATGAGCGTGATCACATATACCGTCACCGGCATGACCTGTGGCCACTGCGTGAGCTCGGTCAAGGAGGAGGTCGGCGAGGTCTCCGGCGTCACCGCTGTCGACGTCGACCTCGAAACCGGCAGGGTCGACGTCTCCGGTGACTCTCCCGACGACGCGGCCATCCGCGCCGCCATCAAGGAGGCCGGCTACCAGGTGGCGGGCTGATCCGCTGCCGGTCCTCTCCGGCCGGCCGGGGCGGTCAGAGGTCTTTCGCCCCGGCCCACCCCGGCCCGCCGGGGTCAGAGGCTGGGCCGGGTCGAGTCGGCGTCGTGGGTCTTCTCCTCCAGATGCCTCATGGCCTCGTCCGCCCTGACGACCCCCGGCCGGTGCCGCCGATGGCCGGTACCGCCCAGCTGCCAGGGGTGCGGGCCGGCCGGCGGCCGGTACTCGACGCCGAGCGCGTCGAGGCGGCCCAGATGCGTCTCCAGCCGGGCGTCGAACCCGGACCCGGCCGAGCCCGACCAGGTGACCTCGGCCAGCGCGCACCCCCGGGGCCAGGCCCGGTAGTCCACCGCGCGCCCGTCGGGCAGCCGCTCGCTCCACAGCTGGAACTGCGCCCCGAGCACGCGCTCCCGCTCCCCGGCCGTCCACTCCTGTGGCGCCGGGGCGAAGGCCGCGACGTCCGAGACGGTGATCGCGTCGCCGATCGCCACCGGCTCCAGTTCGGACGCGGCCTCGGCGTAGTCGAAGTACAGCGGGAAGACCGGAGTCTGCACCACGTCGTGCCCGGCCGCGGCGGCGCGCCTGGCCACCCCGGGGCCGCGCCAGGGCATCACGATCGTGTCGGGCCTGAGCATGCCGCTGACGAACGCCTCGTCCCACACCACGGCCCGGCTGCCACGCGTCGCCAGCACGTCCGCCAGCCGGCGCAGGAACCAGGCGTGCAGGTCGGCGAGGCTTCCCAGCCCCAGCTCCGCCTGGAAGGCGACGATCTCGGGGGAGGTGGCCCAGTCGTCGAGCACGCATTCGTCCCCGCCGATATGGACGTACGGGGTCTCGCCCAGTGCCGCCAGGATCTCGTCGAACACGTCGGCCAGGAAGTCGACGGTGCCGGGCAGCGGGGACAGGATCGCGGGGGAGATGCCCCAGCGCTCCAGCACCCGGAAGGGCTCGGGCCGCCGGCCGCCGGTGGCGCGGGCGTCCAGCTCGGGATAGGCGGCGAGGATCGCCGAGGCGTGTCCCGGCACGTCGATCTCGGGCACGACGGTCACGGCGCGGGCCCGCGCGTAGGCGCCGATCTCGGCGAGGTCGTCCAGCGTGTAGTAGCCGCCGTGCGGCACGTCGTCGAAGGCGAGATCCTCCCGGTAGTAGCTGGTGACCGTGCGCGGGCGGTGCGAGCCCACCTCGTGCAGCCGCGGGTGCCTGCGGCTCTCGACCCGCCAGCCCTGGTCGTCCACCAGGTGCAGGTGGAGGCGGTTCAGCTTGTGCGCCGCCATGAGGTCGACCATCCTGAGCACCTCGCGCTTGGGCATGAAGTGCCGTGCCACGTCCAGGTGCACCCCGCGCCAGGAGAACCGGGGCGCGTCCCGCACCTGGCCGAGGGGGATGCTCCAGCCCGTCCCCGCCACCGTGCGGAACGCCGCGGCGGGGAGCAGTTGCCGGAGCGTCTGGCCCGCGTAGAAGGCCCCGGCGCGGTCTCCGGCCGTGATCCGCACGCCCTGGGCCGTCACGTCCAGGGTGTACGACTCGGCGCCGAGCGACGCGTCGGGTTCCACCCTGATCACACCTGCCCCGTCGGGACGCGGGTCGAGTACGGCGAGTGCGAGCCGTACCGCGTCGACCAGCCCGGCGGGGCCCTGGACGCCGACTCCGGGAGAGAGCCCGAGGGAGCCGTCCACAGACGTGTACGCGGCAGGAAGCGGAAGGAGGTCAGTCATGGTTCGCATCATGCCAAATTCATCGGCGGATAAGCCTTTTACTTTGCCGATCCGGATCATGAGGCCAAGAACCACCCAAGACCGGCGGGGGAGGGCCGCGGAGGATCTTCCAGGTGGACATGCTGCTGCTCATGTTCCAAACGTCCTGGCATTCGGCCCGTACACCGCTGATGACCCTGATGGCGATACTGCTGGTCGCCGGATGTGGCGCCACCGCCGAGCGGCCCGCGGAGCCGCCCTCGCCCACTCCCTCGACGTCGGCGTCCGCGGTGCGGAGCGCCGGGGCGGCGGACGCCACCACGATCGAGAACGCCAGGCCGGGCACCCCTGACTGGCGAGTGCGCCACCGCGGCGCCGAGCACGAGATCGAGGGCTTCGCCGACCGGGTGAGCGTGCCGCCGGGAGAGAGCTTCCGGCTGTACGTCTCGACCACCGCCGACCGCTACACCGCCAGGGCCTTCCGCATGGGCTGGTACGGCGGAGCCGGGGCCAGGCAGGTCTGGCGGGCGAGCGGGCTGCCCGGCATGAGGCAGGCCCCGGCCAGGACGATCGCCGCCACCCGCACGGTGACCGCCGCCCACTGGAAGCCGGGCCCCGCGGTGGACACCTCCGGCTGGCCGGAGGGCTCCTACCTGATCAGGCTGGACGCCGCCAGCGGAGGCAGTCGCTACGTGCCGCTCACCGTCAGGTCCACCTCCACCAGGGGACGCCTGGTCGTCGTCAACGCGGTCACCACCTGGCAGGCGTACAACGACTGGGGTGGCCGCAGCCTCTACAGAGGGCCCGGTGGTTTCGAGGACAGGTCCCGCGCGGTCAGCTTCGACCGCCCCTACGACACATCGGGAGCGCGGCTCTTCCTGGACATGGAACGCGACGCCATCGAGGTCGCCGAGCACAGCGGTGTCCCGCTCGCCTATGTCACGAGCGCGGATCTCGACCGCGACCCGCACCTCCTCGACGGGGCAAGGGGCCTGGTCTCCCTGGGCCACGACGAGTACTGGTCGGCACGCATGCGCCGCACCGTCGAGGCGGCCCGTGACCACGGCACCAACCTCGCCTTCCTTGGAGCCAACGCCGTCTACTGGCGGATCCGCTTCGCCGCGACGCCTCTGGGCCACCGCCGCCTGGTCGTCTGCCACAAGGACGCCGCCGAGGACGCCCACACGGTCCTGTGGCGCGCGACCGGCAGGCCGGAGAGCTCGCTGACCGGCCCGATGTACGACTGCTTCCCCTCCGAGTCCGCCTACGTGGTCTGGCGTCCCGGAAACTGGATCTTCAAGGGGACCGGGGTGCGGCGCGGCACCACCTTCCCCGGCATGGTGGGGGTGGAGACCGACCGGGTCGGTGCGGGCGTGCCCCGCCCGATGGAGGTCCTGTCCGTCTCCCCGGTCGACTGCGGCGGACGCTCCACGGTCGCGCACAGTGCCTACTACACGGTGCCGAGCGGCGCCGCCGTGTTCTCCTCGGGCACGATGCGCTGGGTGTGCGCGATGCGGGGAGCCCGCTGTGGCCACGGCGTCACGGAACGGGCCGCCTCCTTCGTCCGCAGGGCCACGGGGAACATCCTGCGGGCCTTCGCGGCCGGTCCGGCCGCGCGCCGGCACCCGGCCGAGGACAACCTCAGGTCGCTGGGCCTGTCCGGTCCGGCGAGAGGCTGAGCGGGCCTCAGTGGGTCAGGTACTGCTGCAGCCCGTTGGCCAGGGAGAGCGCGATCTTCTGCCGGAACGCCGCCTGCTGGAACTTGGCCGCCTCGGTCGGGTTCTTCATGTTGCCGCACTCGACGAAGATCTTGGGAACCGTGGAGAGGTTCAGTCCGCCGAGGTCGTTGCGGTAGTCCAGGGCCGCCTTGCCGATGTAGGTGGAGTACGACAGGCCGGTGCCGCGCTTCATGGCGTCGCGCACGTCGATGCCGAGCCTCTCGGAGTCCTTGACCACCGGGTCGACCGGGCCGTTGATCTTCTTCGGCATGATCACGTGGAAGCCGTGGTTGGCGGGGCCCGCCCCGTCGGCGTGAATCGAGATCGCCGCGTTCGCCTTGGCCTTGTTGCCGATCGCGGCCCGCTGGGTGATGCACGGTCCGACGCCGTTGTTGTTCTGGCGGGTCAGCACCACCTTCGCGCCCCGGCTCTTGAGGATCTTGTCCAGGCGCTGGGAGACGTCCCAGGCGAAGGCGGCCTCGCTGTAGCCGTTCGCGGTGGCGGTGCCCGTGGTGTCGCAGGGCTTCCGCTTGGTCAGCACGTCGACCTGTTTGTTGATCTCCGCAGGGTGGCGGTAGTTCTGCCCGTTGTGGCCGGGGTCGATGACCACGACCTTGCCGCTCAGCGGTTTTCCGGCCGCGGTGGGACTCGCCGCGGAACCGCTCGCCGCGCCGGCCGCGGGGCCGGTCAGGGGGGCGGCCGTGTCGCCGGTCACGGGGCGGGCGGTCGTGGCGGCCGCCGGTGGGACTCCCACACGATCTCGCGCGAGGTCCGCGGTGCCGCCGCCGCAGGCGGCTGGATTCCCGGTCGGGTGCCGGTCGTCATCCACGTCACCTGCCTTTCCGCCCCCCGAGGTCGCGTCTCATCCCCGGTGGGGAGATCACCGGTCTCG
>NZ_JBEXUE010000259.1:0-14356 GCF_040614275.1 Streptosporangium sp. NPDC006013 | reverse complement strand
GGATGCCGTAGGTGCGGACCGGGACGTCGACGTCGGCGTCGCGCAGCAGGCGGGCGACCGCGTCACCCACACCGCCCACCCTGCCGCTGTCCTCGACGACCACGACCAGCTTGTGGTCGCGGGCGGCCGCCACCAGGGCCTCGTCCAGCGGCTTGACCCAGCGCGGGTCGACCACCGTGGCGGAGATCCCCTGGGCGTCGAGCAGGTCGGCGGCCTCCAGGCACAGCTCGGCCATCGGCCCCACGGAGACGAACAGCACGTCGGCGTCGCCCCCGCGCAGCACGTCCATCTCGCCGAGGCGGCCGACCGCCTCGATCTCGACGGCCACCGGGCCCTTGGGGTAGCGCAGCACCGTCGGGCCGTCGTCGACCTTCACCGCCTCGGCCAGCAGCTCGCGCAGCCGGGGCTCGTCGCGGGGAACCGCGATCGACAGGCCGGGGACGACCTGCAGGATCGACAGGTCCCACATGCCGTTGTGGCTGGCGCCGTCGTCGCCGGTGACGCCCGCCCGGTCGAGCACGACCGTGACGGGGAGGCGGTGCAGGGCGACGTCCATCAGGAGCTGGTCGAAGGCCCGGTTCAGGAAGGTGGCATAGACGGCCACCACCGGGTGCAGACCGCCGAGCGCCAGGCCCGCGGCGCTGGTCAGGGCGTGCTGCTCGGCGATGCCGACGTCGTAGAGGCGGTCGGGATAGGCCTCGGAGAACGGGATCAGGCCGGTCGGGCCGAGCATCGCGGCGGTGATCGCCACGATGTCCTGACGCTCGGCGCCCAGGCGCACCATCTCCTGGCCGAAGACGTTGGTCCAGCCGTGCGGTTTCGGCTTCTCCTCGCCGGTCAGCGGGTCGAAGACGCCCGGCGAGTGGAAGCAGTCCTCGTCGTGGTTCTCCGCCGGGGAGTAGCCGAAGCCCTTCTTGGTGAGCACGTGCACGATGACCGGGCGGCGGAAGTCCCTGGCCCTGCGCAGCGCGGACTCCACCGCCTGCTCGTCGTGGCCGTCGACCAGCCCGATGTACTTCAGGCCGAGGTCCTCGAACATGACCTGCGGGGCCAGGACGTCCTTGATGCCCTTCTTGACGCCGTGCAGGGCGTCGTAGACGGGAGCGCCGACCACCGGGACCCTGTTCAGGCTGCCCTTGACGAAGTCGAGCATGTCCTCGTAGCGCTGGGTGGTGCGCAGCGAGGCCAGGTGGGAGGCGAGCCCGCCGATGGTCGGCGAGTAGGAGCGGCCGTTGTCGTTGACCACGATGATCAGCGGCAGGTCCTTGCGCGCCGCGATGTTGTTGAGCGCCTCCCAGGCCATGCCGCCGGTGAGCGCCCCGTCTCCGATCACCGCGACGACCGTGCGCTCCGCCTCGCCCCGCAGCCGGTACGCCTTGGCCAGGCCGTCGGCGTACGACAGCGCGGTCGAGGCGTGCGAGTTCTCGATGATGTCGTGCTCGGACTCGGCCTGGCTGGGGTAGCCCGACAGGCCGCCCTCCTGGCGGAGCGTGTCGAACTGCCCGGCCCTGCCGGTGAGCATCTTGTGGACATAGGCCTGGTGACCGGTGTCCCACAGGATCCGGTCACGCGGCGAGTCGAAGACCCGGTGCATCGCGATCGTCAGCTCGACGACACCCAGGTTGGGGCCGAGGTGGCCGCCGCTGCGGGCCGTGGAGGCGATCAGAAGGTCCCTGATCTCGGTGGCGAGCAGTGGCAACTCGTCCACCGCCAGCAGCTTGAGGTCCCCTGGCCCCTTGACCGACTCCAGAAGACTTCCAGGCTGCCCGGTCCGCTCGCTCACGGAATCATCCCCTCTGTCCAGTGACCGTCACGACGAGTCTAGTTCGGTTGGCAGGCGCTGCCCTCCCGGGTGAAAAAACTGCACGGTTTATACACAGTTGCCCTAACCTTTCCCTCACCATGAACCCCCTCCCCTCCAGGCGACAACCGTCACTGATCGTGGCCTTCCTGGTATTCGCGGCGGTGGCCACGGGAATCGTCATCGCCGTCCCCTACATCACCCCGGCGATCCTTCCGGCGGTCACCCCTGCGCCCGTTCCCTCCCCCGCCCTCACCTCCACCCCGGCCCCCGGCAAAGCCCCCGCCAGGGGCTCCGCCGTCAAGGAGCGGGCCGCGCCGCAGGGCCGCGCCGCCGCGACATCGAACCGCCTCTACCGCACCGGCTCGATGCCGGTCACCAGATGTTCGGCGGGGACGATCCGCGCGGGGAGCGCGGCCTCCTACCGGGCCTTCATGACTCGGATCACCCAGTGCCTGAACCGCTCCTGGAAGACCCAGTTCTCCAAGGCGGGCCTGTCCTTCTCCAGGCCCAGGCTGCGCTTCTCCACCTCCAAGGTGACCACGCCCTGCGGCCGGTGGCCCAGCAGCGCGGGCGGGTTGTACTGCTCGACCAACAAGACCATCTACATAGGGATCACCCGCCAGGTCCTGCGGAACCCCTACGCGGCCAACCACGCCCAGTTCATGGCCCACGAGTACGCCCACCACGTGCAGCACCTCGCGGGCATCATGGACTACTACGCCAGGAGCGTCTGGTACGCGAAGGCGGCCACCAAGCTCTCCTACTCCCGCCGCCTCGAACTGCAGGCCGACTGCCTGGCCTCCGTCTTCCTGCGCCAGATCGCCGACGACCTGCCGGTCGAGCAGGCTCAGTGGGAGGCGATGGTCGGCTGGGTCAACGCCAACGGTCACAAGAACTGGCCCAAGAACGACCACGGCAAGGGCCGCAGCCAGGCCTACTGGATGGAGCGCGGCTTCGACTCCGGCTCCCCCTCCGGCTGCAACACCTGGTCCGCCGCCACGGGCCGGGTCGCCTGATCGCCCGTCGGGCCCGAAGGGAACCGGTGCAAACCCCACTCGGTCCCGCCGCCCGCGGCCGTACCCTCAGAGCTCGGCCGCCCAACAGCTTTACCCGGTGTTCCGCCTGCCACCGGCTGCGGCGGGTTCCCCGACGACGCCCCGGCGCTCTGCTGCACGGGCATCCTCGCCGAGGTGACCGGACTGTTCCTGTTCCAGCCGCCGGCGCGGGTCAGGAGCCGGCGCGGGCGAGGACTTCCAGAGGGTCGGCGAGGACCTGGGAGAAGGCCAGCTCGGCGGCGCCGACCAGGGTGGCGTCATCACCGAGGGCCGAGGTGCGCAGGCGCAGGTGCTCACGGGACGGAGGCAGGGCGTCGAGGGCGAGACGGCTGCGGACCTGGGCGGCGGAGCCGAGGTAGATCTCCCTGAGCATGCCGCCGAACACCACCATCTCGGGGTTGAAGATGTTGACGAGGTTGGCGACGCCCAGGCCGAGCCAGTCACCGACGCGGCTCAGCGCGGCCTGCGCGACGACGTCACCCCGGTCGGCGGCGTCGACCACGGCGCGGACGGCGTCCCTGCCGACCTGGGGACCGAAGCGACCCGCGGCCTCAAGAAGGGCACGCTCGCCGACCTCCGCCTCCAGGCAGCCGAGCGAGCCGCACCCGCAGACGCGGCCCTTGTCAGGGTTGACGATCATGTGCCCGACCTCGCCGCCGAAACCAAGGTGACCGCCGAGCAACTGGCCGTTGGCGATCACACCGCCGCCGATGCCGACGTCGCCGTGCAGGTAGACGAGGTCCCGGCAGCCGACGCCGACACCCCGGGTCTGCTCGGCGAGGGCGGCGAGGTTGGCATCGTTGCCGACCGTGACCGGCAGGCCGAAGGCCAGCCGGCGGGTCATCTCCTCGGCGAACGGCACGTCCTCCACGGTGGCCATGTTGGGCCCGAACCTGATGCCTCCGTCATCGCGGCCCACACCACCGGAGAAGGCCGCCGCCACCCCCACGCACACCGTGTCGGGCCGGGTCCTGCGGTGCATCTGCCGGGCGAAGGCGGCGAGCGGGCCGACGATCTCCTCCAGGGAGAAGACACCGCGCCTCCGTACCGTCTCGCGACGGTCGAGGATCGTGCCGCCCAGGCCGACGCGGGCGGCGACCATCCGGTCGACGCCCACGTCGAAGGCGAACACGTAGACCCGCGCCGACTCGGGGCGGACCACCAGGGAGGGGCGCCCGGCCCGGCCGGTCTCCCTGGGAAGTTCCTCCCTGACCAGGCCTGCGGCGGTCAGGTCGGCGGTGAGGGCCATGATGGTGCTGCGGTTGAGGCCCATCCGGTTGGTGAGCTCCGCGCGCGAGGTGGGGCCGCTCAGATGGACGTGGCGGAGCAGGGCGCCAAGATTGTGGCGCCTGATCTCCTCTTGGGAGGGGCCTGCCCGCATGACGAGGGGTTCCTTCGGTGGATCGGAGTCGCTGATCACCTTAGACCAGTGGCGGCCGCCCGCTTGCGGGAGAGCGCGTCCACCATGGCGGCCAGCAGCAGCACCGATCCGGTGACCATGAACTTGACGCCGGAGCTGTAGCCCATCAGGCCCATGCCGTTCTCGATGACCGCGACCACCGCACCGCCGAGGATGGCGTCGAGCACCCGGCCCTTGCCGCCGAACAGGCTGGTGCCGCCGATGACCGCGGCGCCGACCGCGTACAGCAGCACGTTGCTGCCGCCGGTGTTCGGGTCGACGGAACTGGCCCGGGAGGCGGCGATGACGCCGCCGATCGCGGCCATGGAGGAACAGATCACGAAAGCGCTGATCTTCATCCGGTCGACGTTGATGCCCGCCCGGCGCGCGGCCTCGACGTTGCCGCCGACCGCGTACAGGTGACGTCCGTACGCCGTGCGGCGCAGCACGAACGTCAGGACCAGCAGCAGCACCACGATGATGGGCACCACGAGCGGCACGCCCGCCAGCGAGACGACCGCGGCGTTGCGGCTCCGCTCGATGTTGAGGAAGTAGACGGCGAGCCCGCCGAGCAGCGCGAGGGCGCCCACCCGGACCGCGATCAGCGAGACCGGATCGGCGGTCAGCTCCCGGGCGGCGCGCTTGCGGGCGCGCAGCAGCTGGAGACCGGCGTATCCGGCGACCCCCACGGCCAGCAGGATCCAGCCCAGCGCGGGCGGGAGGTTCTTGTTGGCGATCGCCAGGATGGTCTCGTCCCGGATGGCGATGATGGTGCCGCCCTTGACCAGCAGCAGCACGAGCCCCTGGAAGGCCAGGAAGGCGGCGAGCGTCACCACGAACGACGGGATGCCGAGTTTCGCGACGATGGAGCCGATCCCGGTGCCGATCACCACGCCGGTGAGGATGGCCGCGCCAACCGCCACGTACCAGGGCAGTCCCTGGCTGCTGAGCAGGATCGCGAGCACCGCGGCGCAGACACCGCTGGCGAAGCCCGCCGACAGGTCGATCTCGCCGAGGAGCAGCACGAAGACCAGGCCCATGGCGATCACCGTGACCGCGGCGCCCTGGGTGAACAGGTTGGCGAAGTTTCCGGCGGTCAGGAAGGACGGCCGGAGGATGGCGAAGATCGTGCAGAGCACCACGAGACCGAACACCGCCGGCAGCGCGCCCATGTCACCGCCGCGTACCCGCTCGGCGTAGCCGCGAACGTTGCTCCTGATCGAGGGGGCCTCGAGTACGCGCTTCGGGGAAATCGTGGCGGTCATACGGTGGCTCCGTTGGTGAGGCCGAGGTCCCCGCTACGGCCGGAGGTGATCAGTTCGACGACCTGCGCGTGGGTCACGTCCGAGGTCTTGACCTGGGCCGCCATCCGGCCCAGGTAGAGGGTGGCGATCCGGTCCGACACGGCGAACACGTCGTTCATGTTGTGCGAGATCAGCACGACGGCCAGGCCCTGGTCGGCCAGGCGCCGGACCAGTTCGAGCACCTGCGCGGTCTGGGCGACGCCGAGCGCCGCCGTCGGCTCGTCGAGGATGACCACCTTGCTGTTCCACAGCACGGCCTTGGCGATGGCCACCGTCTGGCGCTGGCCGCCGGAGAGACTGGCGACGAGCTGACGGATGGACTTGACGGTCCTGACCGACAGGCTCTCCAGGGTCTTGGCCGCCATCGCCTCCATCGTGTCCTCGTCGAGGATGATGCCGCGCCGGTGCTCACGACCCAGGAACATGTTCTGGACGATGTCGAGGTTGTCGCAGAGCGCGAGGTCCTGGTAGACGATCTCGATGCCCAGCTCGGCCGCGTCGCGCGGGCTGCCGATCCGGACGGGCTTGCCGTCGAAGAAGTACTCGCCGGAGTCGATCGGGTGGATGCCGCCGACGCACTTGACGAGTGTGGACTTGCCTGCGCCGTTGTCGCCGACCAGCGCGGTCACCTCTCCGGCGTAGGCGGAGAAGGCGACGTCGTGCAGGACCTGTACGGGACCGAAGCTCTTGTCGATCCCGCGGAGTTCCAGTGCGGGGGTCATGGGGTTGTGCTCCCTGTGTTCATTTCGCGCGGCGAAGCTCGCGCGGCTCGGGCGCCTGCGGGCGGTGTCCTGCCCCGTAGCCGGAATGGACGACTCACCTGCCGCGTCCCTCCGGCGTCACAGTGCGAATACGCCGCGATGGAGCGCAGGGGGACGGACGGCCTCCGGGGCGGCCGTCCGTCCCCCGCACGCCCTACTGGATTCCGGCCTCGGTGCACTTGTCGGCGAACTCGCCGGTGCACAGCTCGTCCTTGGTCACGAAGCCGTCGGCGACGACGTCCTTGACACTGTCGAAGAAGATCGGCTGCGGGTCGAGGAGAACGGCGGGCACGTCGGCGCCGCTCTCGGTGTCCTTGACCGTACCGGTCGCCGCGGGCTTCTCGCCCTTGGCCAGGCCGATGGCCAGCGCGGACGCCGCGTCGGCCTCCTTCTTGATCGCCTTGTAGACCGTCATGCACTGGTCACCGGCGAGAATGTTCTGCAGACCCTGCACCGTGGCGTCCTGACCGGTGACCGGGACCTTGCCGTTCAGGCTGTTCTTCTTCAGGACCGAGATGGCCGCGTTGCCGAGACCGTCGTTGGCGGCCAGGACACCGGCGATCTTCGGCTGCTCGGTGAGCATCTGCTCGAAGATCGTGCCCGCCTGGGCGTTGTCCCAGTCGGGAACCGACTGGTCGGGGCCCTTGACGTAGTCCCCCGAGTCGTACTTGGCCTTGAGCACGCCGTCGTAGCCGTTCTTGAACAGCGTGGCGTTGTTGTCGGTCGGCGAGCCGTTGAGCTCGGCGATAATGGGCTTCTTGGCCTGTTTGTCCGACAAGCACTTCACCAGGCCCTCGCCCTGCAGGGTGCCGACCTTGGTGTTGTCGAAGCTGACGTAGTAGGACGCGCCGCCGTTGAGAGTGAGGCGGTCGTAGTCGATGGTGGCCACGCCCTGCGCCTTGGCCTTGTCGAGCACGGCCTTGCCGGTGCCGCTGTCAAGGTTGACGATCATCAGAACCGTGGCACCGTTGGTGATCATCTGGTCGGCGATGGTCTGGAACTGGGTCTTGTCACCCTGGGCGTTCTGGATGTCGTAGGCGACGCCCGCTGCCTTGAACGCCTCTTCCAGGTACTTGCGGTCCGCGGTCTCCCAGCGGGCGGAGGACTTGCTGTCGGGGAGGATGACGCCGACCTTGCCCGCCACGGCAGCCGAACTCTCCGCGGGGGACGCGCCGCTCGACGCGCTGGTGTCGGCACCGTCGCTCCCGCAAGCGGCGAGGCCAAGGGTCATCGCCGCGGCGGCGGCGGTAAGGCTGAGGATCCCCTTGCGCATGGTGCACGGGTCCTTTCTTCGAAAGTGGGGGGTACGACGGAGGTGCGGCATGCCGAATTCGCGGGTACGGCTCCACCGGATCTCGGCTCACCGTTCCGTTGAATGTTGTTTGCGGCAACGTATTCCGCCACCGGCCAGCAGCGCCAGACCTTCCATGGGTAAAGTTTGTTGTGGCCGGTAACAATCCAGAAACGCGTCATTAACCCCCTGGCCCCGCGCGGCTGCGACTCCCGAGCCAGATGTCACCTGACCACGGTTGTTGTCACCAAACCGGAGCCGGGTTGCGCCGTGATGTCACCCCCGGCCATAGACGGTCTCGGGCGACCTTCTCGCCGGTGACCGCGTCGAAGAGTCCGTGGCCGTCGTGGGAGACGACCATGACCAGATCGCGTCTGCTGCCTGGATGGACGGCGAAGCCAATGCCAGCAGGCCGCCGATGGGTGTTCTGTTATCCAGCACCGGTTGCCAGGGCGCCGGGGCCTGGAGGACGGGAGCAGCCAGAAGGTACTCGCGCAGCCGTTGCCGATAGTCCGAGATCAACGCATCTCCCCGTGAGGCCGCGATCCATGATCGTGTACGAATCCGCCGATCAAACCTGGGGATCCCCGCCAACCGAAGTTGGGGACTCCAGAGAATCGCGAGCTCACTGATCTTTAATTCGTGATGTTCAGTGATCATGTGCAAGCTCGGGTTTCCTGCGATATGCCCAGTTCATGCGGTACGCACAAGGCTGCGTCACCTCGAACGAGTAGCAGAGCCTCTTCAACACGGGTTCTGAGGGCTGATGCCTGCAATGGCCAGCTGGAACAGCCGGTTCGCGCGGGTGGCGGGGTCGGGGTGGTGCTCTGTTGCGAGGACGATGCCGACGATCAGTGCGATCAGGTCGGCGACGGTGATGCCTTCCGCCACCGCGCCGTCCTGCGCGGCGCGGTGCAGCAGGGGGTTTCCCGCCTCTTCCAGCATCGCCGAGCAGGTGTTCTCGTGTACGGAGTCGAGCTCGGCCTCGTCGTAAACCAGTGCCGGCGCCAGTCCCCGGGCCGAGACGCAGTAGGCGACGACGTCGCTGAGCCATTCCAGGAGCGCATCGCGGCTGTTGCCCTTGCCCGCCAGTTCGCGGGCGCGGGCGCTCAGGGCCTCGATCCGTTGGTGGGAGACCGCCTCCAACAGTGCCCGGCGGGTCGGGAAGTGGCGCCGTACAGTCGCCGAGCCGACCCCCGCGATGCGGGAGATCTGTTCCAGGGAGGCACCGGCGCCGTGCGCGGCGACCTCCTCCTCAGCCACGGCGAGAATGCGCGCGTAGTTGCGCCGGGCGTCCGCGCGTTGACGGTCGGGCATGGCGTCGTCTCCAAGGTTTGCTAAATGGCGGGCCCCGCCGTATCGTACCGTAAAGAAAACGGCGGGCCTCGCCGTTTATGAGTCCGGAGGGGAAGCATGTCCACCGATTCCGCGCCTGTCCTGGTCACCGGCGCCACCGGCAAGCAGGGCGGGGCCACCGCCCGTGTCCTGCGCGCGGCCGGCATTCCTGTCCGCGCCCTCGTGCGAGATCCGGCCACCGCCCAGGCCAAGACCGTCGAGGCGCTCGGAGCCGAACTCGTCACTGGCGATCTTCACGACCGCGATTCGGTGGTTCGGGCCGCCGAGGGCGTGCGCGCCGTCTTCTCCGTGCAGATGGCCGCCCTGACCACCGAAGGCTTCGATTTCGACGGAGAGGTGGCCCAGGCCGTCAACCTCATCGAGGGGGCGAGGAGCGCGGGAGTACCGCAGTTCGTGCACACCTCCACCAGCGGTGCCGGCCAGCACATCGAGACCCCCGGCTGGATCCCAGGCCGCTGGGGCTCGCTGGACGGTAGCCTGGGAGCCAAGAGCACGATCCAGGACCGGGTACGCGCGGCCGGCTTCCCCCACTGGACGATCCTCAAGCCGGCCTTCTTCATGGAGAACTTCCTGCCCTCCATGGCGTTCCTGTTCCCGCGCGGCATCGAGGGCGGCCTGGTGAGCGTCGTCAAGCCCGAGACGCGACTGTCCCTCGTCGCGGTGGACGACATCGGCACCGCGGCCGCCGCGGCCATCGTCGCACCCGAGCGGTTCGACGGGCTGGAGCTGGAGCTGGCGAGCGACTATCTGTCCATGACGGCGATAGCCGAGGTCCTCTCTCAAGCGTTGGGCACGCACCTGTCCGCGCCGAACATGACCGAGGAGGAGGCACTCGCCGCCGGAATGCCGGCGATGGGCATTTCGCACGAGTGGATGAACGTGGCCGGTCAGCCAGCACGCCCGCAATACGCCAAGGACCTTGGCCTCCCGCTCACCAGCTTCGAGGAGTGGACGCGGCAGCACGTGCGGTCCGCGCTCCCCTGACGCGCGTCCGGGCGGCGGCCTGGCGGATCGGGCTCGGGACAAGGACCCCGTGTGTGAGCTGGGCTCGCCGAACGCCCACGCCCGGCCCCCGGTCTCCTCGCCGACGACAAAGCCGGCGACATGGCAACAACGGTCACCGGCGTGGCCGGCCAGCGAATCCATCACACAAACCGGTGACAACTTCGTCGCGTAGAGCGACCCGGTGACAACCATCCCGGCTCGTCGACACCATCGCCGCTGGTTAACGGAGCCACCAGGTGTCAACTATCAAGGAAAGTCCCGCGCGGCCCGGCCGCCGGGGATCACGGCCCCCACCTGCCGCTTCCGGGCGATGACCGGGAGAACATAAAAAAACCGCCCGGCGGGATGATGTCCCACCGGGCGGTTCCTGTCTGGGGTGTCCCCCGATGTGAGCGGAGCCTGCGTGCGGCCCCGCCCCTCCTGCTCAGCTCTTGGCGAGCAGGGAGCGCAGGACGTACTGCATGATGCCCCCGTGCCGGTAGTAGTCGGCCTCTCCGGGGGTGTCGATGCGTACGACGGCCTGGAATTCCTTGTCGTCGGCCCTGACCGTCACGGTCCGCGGGATGCCGCCTCCGTTGAGGGCCTCGACGCCGACGACGTCGAAGGTCTCCTCACCGGTCAGGCCCAGTGACTGCGCCGTCTCCCCCTCGGGGAACTGCAGCGGCAGCACGCCCATGCCGATCAGGTTGGAGCGGTGGATGCGCTCGTAGGACTCGGCGATGACGACGCGGACGCCGAGCAGCGCGGTGCCCTTGGCCGCCCAGTCACGCGAGGAGCCCGAGCCGTACTCCTTGCCGGCCAGGACGACGAGCGGGATACCCGCGGCCTGGTAGTTCGCGGAGGCGTCGTAGATGAAGGCCTGCGGCCCGCCCGGGGCGGTGAAGTCGCGGGTGTAACCGCCCTCCACGCCGTCGAGCAGCAGGTTCTTCAGCCGGATGTTGGCGAAGGTGCCGCGGATCATGACCTCGTGGTTGCCCCGGCGCGAGCCGTAGGAGTTGAAGTCCTTGACCGCGACACCGTGCTCCTTGAGGTAGTCGGCCGCGGGGGTGCCGACCTTGATCGCGCCGGCCGGGGAGATGTGGTCGGTGGTGACCGAGTCGCCCAGCTTCGCCAGCACCCTGGCCCCGGAGATGTCGGTCACCGGCTCCGGCTCGGACGGCATGCCCTCGAAGTAGGGGGCCTTGCGGACGTAGGTCGAGTCCGGGTCCCACTCGAAGGTGTTACCGGTCGGGATCGGCAGCGAGCGCCAGGTCTCGTCGCCCTTGAACACGTCGGCGTAGTCGTGCAGGAACATCTCCTGGTCGATCGAGGAGGCGACGACCGCCGCGATCTCCTCGGGCGCCGGCCAGATGTCGGCGAGGAAGACCGGCTCACCGTCCGAGCCGGTGCCCAGCGGCTCGGTGTTCAGGTCGATGTCCATGGTGCCCGCGAGGGCGTAGGCGACCACCAGCGGCGGCGAGGCCAGGTAGTTCATCTTGACGTCGGGGTTGATCCGGCCCTCGAAGTTACGGTTGCCGGACAGCACCGCGGTGACCGCGAGGTCGTTCTCCTGGATGGCGGCGGAGATCTCCTCCTGCAGCGGGCCCGAGTTGCCGATGCAGGTGGTGCAGCCGTAGCCGACCAGGTTGAAGCCGATCTTGTCGAGGTAGGGCTGCAGGCCCGAGCGCTCGAAGTAGCCGGTGACGACCTGCGAGCCGGGGGCCAGGGAGGTCTTGACCCACGGCTTGCGGGTCAGGCCCTTCTCGACCGCGTTCCTGGCGAGCAGCGCGGCGCCCATCATGACGTACGGATTGGAGGTGTTGGTGCAACTGGTGATCGCGGCGATGGTCACCACGCCGTGGTCGATCTCGAAGGTGGTGCCGTCCGCCAGGGTGACCGGAACGACCCTGTGCGGGCGCTTGCCGTTGTGACCGGCGGCGTGCGGCCTGTCACCGTTGCCGGCGTGGGAGATCGCCGGGGAGTCCGAGGCGGGGAAGGACTCGTCGGACGCCTCGTCGAGCGGGCCCTGGATGCTCGGCACGTAGTCCTTGACGGCCGCGCGCCAGGCGCTCTTGGCGTCGGACAGCGCGATGCGGTCCTGGGGGCGCTTGGGGCCCGCGATCGACGGGACGACCGTGGCCAGGTCCAGCTCGATGTACTCGGAGAAGACCGGCTCCTCGGCCTCCGGGTCGAGCCACAGCCCCTGGGCCTTGGCGTAGGCCTCGACCAGGGCGACCTGCTCGGCGGGACGGCCGGTCAGCGTGAGGTAGTCGATCGTCTGGCCGTCGATCGGGAAGATCGCGCAGGTCGAGCCGAACTCGGGGCTCATGTTGCCGATCGTGGCCCGGTTGGCCAGCGGCACGCTGGAGACGCCCTCGCCGTAGAACTCCACGAACTTGCCGACGACGCCGTGCTCGCGGAGCATCTCGGTGATCGTGAGCACCAGGTCGGTGGCGGTGGCCCCGGCCGGGAGCTTGCCGGTCAGCTTGAAACCGACCACCCGCGGGATCAGCATCGAGATCGGCTGGCCGAGCATCGCGGCCTCGGCCTCGATGCCGCCGACGCCCCAGCCCAGGACGCCGATGCCGTTCTCCATCGTGGTGTGGGAGTCGGTGCCGACGCAGGTGTCCGGGTAGGCCTTCCCGTCACGCGTCATCACCACGCGGGCCAGGTGCTCGATGTTGACCTGGTGCACGATGCCGGTGCCCGGCGGGACGACCTTGAACTCGTCGAAGGCGGTCTGTCCCCAGCGCAGGAACTGGTAGCGCTCGCGGTTGCGCTCGTACTCCCGCTCGACGTTGCGCTGGAAGGATTCGGGCCCGCCGAAGAAGTCGACGATGACCGAGTGGTCGATGACCATCTCGGCCGGGGCGAGCGGGTTGATCCTGGCGGGGTCGCCGCCGAGGTCGCGGACGGCCTCGCGCATGGTCGCCAGGTCGACGACGCACGGGACGCCGGTGAAGTCCTGCATGATCACGCGGGCCGGCGTGAACTGGATCTCCACGTTCGGCGTGGCGGACGGGTCCCACTGGCCGACCGCGCGGATGTGGTCGGCGGTGATGTTCGCGCCGTCCTCCGTGCGGAGCAGGTTCTCAAGAAGGATCTTCAGGCTGTACGGGAGACGCCCCGACCCTTCCACGGCGTCCAGCCGGTAGATCTCATATCCCGCGTCACCGACGCGGAGCGTGTCACGGCTGCCGAAGCTGTTCGAGGACACGGTTCGCCTCCCTCATCACCCTGATGTCTGTCGCGCCGGCACATAGGCGCGATTGAATCCTGCCGCACCGCCGGAGCACCCCGGACTGTTAGGTACACCTAACCTCCGAGCCGCCCGCAGGTTGCAGCGGATGTCTCGATATCAAGATATCCCTCCGGGTATCTCGACATCAAATTACCCCTCAGTATGATCACTGCGGGGCGAGGCGGAGGTACAGCAGCCCGAGAACGACGACGGAAAGTACCGGGGCGAGAAACTTCTGCTCGAAGGCACGGCCCGTCTTGATGCCGATCTTCCACGGCAGCAGCCATTTCTGCCGTATCGGCCAGAGCACGGGACAGCCCTTCTCGGTGCAGCAGTCACCCACGACGTGGGTCAGGCATCCGATCGCGACCGCCAGCCCCAGCCAGGCGTAGCCCACACCGTCGCTGCGGAACACCACGAACAGCCCGGCCGTCATACCGACGTTGAGCATCGCAGAGGCGAACTTCTTGCCCGGGATGCCGATCCCGATCGCCCGCAGCGCCAGGCCGATGAGCAGGACCACCAGGATGTCGCGGCCGATCGGATAGGTGCCGGCCAGGTAGTGCGCGCCGAAGCCCGCGGCGGCCGCGAACACCAGCGAGTGGGTGGCGTTGCGGTGTCCGCCTGCGAGCCATGACACCGCCTTGCTCAGACCCCAGGTGACCGGCCCGAACGTCTGCGCGATCGTCGCGCTCGGATGGTCGAGGTCGGGCAGCATCGCGGCACCGGCGCAGATGATGGCCCCGGCGACGAACTCGGCCGGGTTGAGCGCGTTGACCATGACGCCGGTCTCTATGAACTTCGACGTCTCGGTCAGCAGGGGCAGCGCGGCCAGCCCGGGCGCCACCCCCAGCCAGGCGATCGCGCCCGTCAGCGCATGCGTATGCCCCATCATCGCTCAGACACCACCATCAAGATCACGCCGGGAGACTGTACGGCAAAGACCCCTCCAGGTGGAGGACCGTGCCATTTTGCACCATCGGCGTGTCGCGCGGGAGAGGCGATCCCGGCGCGTGAGCACCGGTCGCCTCCACCCGCTTCCAGGATCACTCGAGGGCGACGCTCGTCCGCTTCGATCTCCCCGTCCCTTCACGAGAAGTGCCTGCCATCGGCATCTTCCTACGAATGGGGAACGGATGGAACCGCCGATCGGTGCCGGGG